>CALISH010000151.1 GCA_938041275.1 uncultured Solobacterium sp. | reverse complement strand
TTCTACAGTTTCTTCTTCTGTAGATTCTGCTACCGTAGTTTGCTCCTCGTTAGGAGTCTCAATATCTGCAATCTCTTCTATAGATTGCACCTTAACATTAATATTCTTACTTTTTCTAGCCATTACTGTTTCTCCTTAGATAAGTGAATTTACGATATCATTAATGATATCGAAAGTGTTTTCTACATCATATACAGCAAATTTATATGTGATAGCTACTTCATCATCGTATGGCATTACAGTAAAAGCTGTTTCTCCACCATAGCTTTCTAGTTTACTGAAAATATCTGTAGTAGATAGATCACTGAATACTTGTAGCTTATAATGTAAGTCTACATTAATTTGTGCTTGAGGGTTGCTATTATTACAAGCCCAATAACTAATACAAAACGTGATGACTTTATTAGTTTTATCATATAAGATAGATAAAACCCCACCATTAAGATCATCTAAGATATCCCGCAGAGTGATTTGTTCGCCTTCATCTATAGCAACTACATGTTCGGACACATTTACCTCATCCATGAAGTTTGCACCTACAAGACTAATATAGTCTTCTTCAGGTATATCATCTTTACTTAATGGGCTTAGTGTAATCATATCGTAGTATTTCATTACAGTATCTTGGCAGGATTCTCTAATTTTGATTCTAGCGCTCAAATTCTCTTTATTGATATAAAGATACTCTGTATTTTTAATACCAGGATCAAATTCTACATTGACACCAGTAACGATCATAGTTTCAATTTCACTTAATTTTTCTTTAAAATCAAACATGGGTAACCTCCTTAAATAAGAAATCTAGCAATATTATTTGTTGTATTAGCCACATCTAATAATATCGTTGTAGCTTCAGCTTCACATGGTATATTGCCTATTACAAACTTACCGTTTCTTCTGGTATAATCTATAGCAGTATAGTTTATACTTGTTCCATGAAACTTATATGGTGTAGCCAGTAGTTCATCTATAATTCCAATAGCTGATGTATGAGTATATATATTAGTAGAATCCTCGATGTACATATAATGAGATTCCATTTTATCCTTATACATACTAGATTCAGATTTTACTGTAGCAGTATATATCTTATCACTTACATTATACACAATAGCCCAATTAAATTTACGTCTAGCCATCTTTTTCATCATAACAGTGAGTCTCTTATTCTTAATTTCTAATATATTAAGAAGTGTATTATAAGACTCACTGAATAAATGTCCTTTAGTAAACTCTTCTGTACCTTTAAAGGACTCTACGTGATGAGTACTAATAGTTATACTAGTTTGTCCATTACTGATATGAATACTGCTATTATCCATAGTAATATCAGTAATACCAACACATTCCAATATTTCAGGTGTAATTTTTAGGTAAGTCACAAATGTAATATTTGGAGCTAGTGGATTATATACAATAGTATTTTCTGCAATATGTTTAATAGTCATTGTAGAAGTAATCATCAATCTATTATCTTCATCTAGATATGCGGTTTCTTCTCTAGTGAATGTCTTTGGATATAATATAGATGCTAAAATTCTATTGGTAAATTTTTTGTTTTCTTCTGTATTGATAGCCATATTACCATTCCTTAGATTCTAATAGTGTATTAATTGCTTCATCAATAAAGTCAAATCCAGCATTGCTTAATGTAATCTTATCTAAGAAATTATCATGTTGCCAGTTAAATACGATTGGCCCAGTTGGATCAACTTTGCTAATAATAGTTTTAGGATTGAAATATTCTTCAATAGGAACGAATGTATCAAAAGTAATACTGTATCTAAACAGAGGTCTACCTTTAGCATTTGTTTCTAATACTTTAGCAGATGCACGACAAGATACTTTTAATAGGTCATTATGGTCTCTATTTTGACTGATGGTAAATTCACCAGTATTAGCTGTAGCCAAAATATCTTCTAGTGTAGTACTTTTGAAGACTTCTGCAGTTACATCTACTTTTTCTTTGTCTTTAACTTTGACTAATGGTGTAATGAAACCATCTTCAGTTTCATATTCATTAGTCCATACGGTAACAAGTGTATTACCTTTCTTAGCTGAGTAAACAGCTGTTCTCTTAGAACTAGAGTTCAAATCATATGATGCAAAATCAAATGTTTTGAGTTGTGTGATTAGTTCTCTTAAATTAAATTGTTTCTTTTTCATAGTAATTGTCCTCCTTAACTATAAACAAAATTACTAATTACTACACAGTTATAATATATATTCAAAAATACATTTCAATCTATGAGACAGCAGATAACCCATATAGGCAATGCCTATATGGGTATATCCAAAAAAGTTTTAGTAATATTGTAGTAAAAGAGATATTCTCAGGATCCGTGTTCATCCCAAGTCTATATTATTTTGTTAATTAGTTATAATAAATCAGCATATAGTCGAATGGGATTTTAGCATCCCCTGCACCAGAGCAGTATACTATACATGCTGTATTAGTTTTCTTAACCCACATTTCACCAATCAATCCATTAGGATTTGCTGTTGGAGTAATAGCTACAGAGAATGATGTATTCTCAAAACTATGTGGGATAATAGTACCGGTTCTACCATTAAATTCTGCTGTACCTAATAGAATTGATTTAGAATCTTTCTTATCAGCAAGAGATTGTCTTTCTTGATCAGTAAAGAATCTATTATTAGGGTCTTGTGCAATAATAGTTGGTGGTAACTGTGCAGGGAGCTTATATTTATTAGCCCCCTCTTCGATGGAATCTAATTTAGCTTTGTCTTCTTTAGACATACCACCATTAGAAGTGGCTGTAGCTAATGCTCCATCTAATTTATTATTCCATGCCAAGATTTGTTCATCAGTTACAAATCTATGATTAGCATCTTCTGATATAATAGAAGGATCATGAGTATGTGGATGGATATAATAGTTAGCATTCATATCTACAGAGTTAAGTTTAATCTTATCTTCTTTAGACATGATACCATTTACATTTGGTGTAACTAAGTTATTACTAGCTTTATTAGACCAATTAGTCTTTTCTTCTAATGTAACGAACAAATGCTCATCATCAGTTTCAATGATAGTTGGATCTAATTTACTAGGCATACTAAAGTTAGTTGCACCAGTTTCAATATTGTCTAGTTTATATTTATCTTCTTTAGACATAAGACCAGCATACTGATAAGTTGCATTACGGTCTTCTGCTTTAGCTGACCAGAATGCTTTTTCCTTATCAGATACGTGTCTTGTAGATGGATTATTAGGATGCACATAGTTATTAGCACCCATCTCTACAGTATCTAGTTTACCTTTGTCTTCTTTAGACATAAGACCGTCTACTGCTGCTGTTGCCATAGGTACAGCATTACTAGAAATAGGAATCCAGTGCTCACCATCATAACGGAATGTAATATTAGTATCATTTACAGATACTGTCCAACCACGTTGTGGAGAAGGATACATAATATCGATTTCACTAAAAGTATCTACAGCTTCTTTCCAAGTATTATTAGATTCCAACTGTACAAACTTATTATCAATCTCGGCTTTAGTATACTTATCACCCCAAGACAACCTATCACTACTAGAAACGTGAATGGATTTAGTAGCCATATGTCTATTAAAGGATGCAGCCGCCATATTAACTTTAGCTTGTGCTCCTTCAGGGGTTTCTTTGGCATCCCAATTAGCTCTGTCAGTTGGGCTGATATGTGAGGATGCGTCTACTAAGTGGTTATTAAGATCTGTATGATCTTGCGTAATAAACTTCTTTTCTTCTTTAGTTACATGGATATTCTCATTAGCTAAGTGACTAACGATATTGGCATTATTTAAAGTTGCCGCTTTAATCTGCTGGGCATTTAAACCAGTATCTTCTACTAATTTACCTGTAGTATCAGAATACTGTAACAGATTACCAGAGGTAACTAAATCAGTTTTGTTTTTCAGTCTATTAAGTAATTGGGGTTTAGACATGAAAGAACTTCCTCCTTATTCTTTTTCCTTTTTAGCTTGAAAGAAAAGATAGCTAATTAATACAGATACTGATAAGTAATCTGCTAGCTCTTCAAGTTCAGTGAAGTAGTCTTTAAGTTCTTCACTTTTTAACCTATGATCAAATTCAAAATCTGCACTTAGAAAACCAATTGGTTTTTCATCCAGTTGATTAGAGGAGTCATATACAGTAACTACTATTGTAGTTCTATTATCATTCTCTTTACAGAAGAAGTTTGCCATGACTCTATCAATAACGTTTTCATCATCTGGATATAATACAGTAATCTGATGATTATTAATACGTTTAAATAAGTCACTAGCTAAGTTAATAGGTACACCTTTATGTGTCATAAGTAGACTAGTTGCCCCTTTGTGTCTATCTATATATTCACAGATACAAGTGGTTTTTAAGAAAGGTATATTATTAACCGAATGCTCCCCATTATGAAACATATACACACAAATACGTTCAGCCCCAAGTGAGTCAGCAGTCTCTTTGAGTCTATGTTTAATCAGTGTATTTGTTTTTGTATATGTCTCATTTAGTTTATTTAATGTATATGGCTGATGATTCATATCATCAATCATAGCATTAACCATTCTAGCTTCTTCAGTTTGTGCTGATCTATCAGAAGAATTAGCTTTCTCTTCTCTTCTTGATAAATGTAGAATTGCTTGGGTATTGGTATGGTTGGAGTAGATTACATATGCCACTAGCAAGATTAGAATAAATTCTATAGCACCTATATCTTTAACCATAGAAAGTACACCAGTAGCACCTTCAAAGTCCACTTCATCACCACCTTTAGTAAAAATAAAGACTTATTTTTATGTTTCACCTAATAGACCTATTTCTTGGCTCTATAATATGCATAGCCAATACCTGCAGCACCTAAAGCCGCACCAACTATCTTATAGTTTCTATTTTCATGCTTAAGTTTCTTGATATCATCGCGTAACTCTTGTTCAACTTTATCTCGCATTAAGTCATGAGCAGCTATTTGTCTATTAGCAATATCTGTTACATCAATAACAACTTCGTCTTTTTGTTTAATTTCTACTGTACCATCTTCCTTGGCTACACTAGATGCCGCAGAAGATTGTAAGGGTGTACTGAAAGTTTCTCCATTGTATCTAATACTGGCAGTCTTTTCTTTATTGACTACTACATCTGGATCTTCTGGTGAGGACTTTTCAATGTATCTTATAGTGTCTGTATTATTATTAGTAATGGTTTCTTTTACTGGCTTATTATTACGTAAGTCATTAATAGATTGCATTACTAGTTTATTTTCTTTAGCCAACTCTTTATTGTACGCTTCTGTTTTAGTTACACTATCAAGAATTTCTTTATATTGACTAGCTCTAACATCCGCTTCATGCTTAAAATACAATACAGTTAGCAAAGCAATTAAAATGATTACGATAAAAGCAATAATAATCTTCAAGTGTGATTTCACTTGATCGATTAAATAGTTCATAACAATAACCCTCCGGTTGATTAAAAATTATACTTTTACTAGCGTTACTCCATAACTAGCAAGTCTAGTTTTTAAACTGCCAAACTTTTCCATTTTATCATATGGATCGGCCTTAGACACCTGAATAGTAAATGTACTATTAGGAACCTTGTTTTCTGCAATAGTTATTAAGTTATTTTCGTTTAGATCTATACTATATGGATAGTAGATTGATTTGTCTAACCCTCGAATAATCAACTGTCTATATGGATTTAAACGTTCATAATGTAATTTATCATAAACACCATTAATTTCTGCTGAGTTGCTAAAAGCTATACCTCTATTACTTATAGTCACATCAACAATAGGTCTATGATTATTACACTTGATATGGTCTAATACATCACTAAATCTAACTTGACTACCATTGTCTATATTATAATAGTCATAGTTTAGTTGCTTAGTGTAGTTTAGTTTTAGTCCTGTAGAAGATGCTTTGATTATATAGTTCACAGTCATCATAGCTGGTGCCATATCATCACCAGCGGCTACTACAGCACCACTATCATACATAGTTAAATAAGTTTCTCCATAATTTGATGATGGGTCTGGTATTAGGAATTTATCATTACCATCATGGTTCTTAACATGGATTTCTCCAGTATCTTGTTTAGAATTGAACTCATTAGGCTGAGGGTACCATTTTACTGCACCAGATGCTACTTGGAACACACCACGAATATATTTAGTAATCCATTCAGAAACGTTACCAGATAAAGTTCTATTGTTATTTGACGATACAGTGATGGCTCTATTAAAAGTCGGCATATATAACTTATCATCTTTTATTACAAACTTAGCGTTGTAATATTTGTTTTCTATCATATTATTCCAGTTCTCTAATAGGCCATTTGTATTAGCATATTCAATAAGCTCTGGTACTAATGATTTCTGTACAACCATACCATTCATAGGCAAATAGCCATCAGGTATATTAGACCCTAACCAGAATAGTATGGTCCCAATAGGTATACCATCATCTTGAATATATCTAGCTGGAATCTTTCCATTTACTAGTTTTATAGTTTTATTAGAATTGATCAATGAATATGTGATTAATGATGACGATGTACGTTTATACAATAGGATATCATTATTTTGCCCATAATGTAAAGACTTAGATGTGCCATCTTGAGCAAATAATGAGTCATCTTCTATAGATATAGCTGTAGATTTATTAAATGCTTTAATCAATCTATAGCCATTAAAGTTTTTAAACGTAACAGGTGTACCATCATAGACATCTGAGCTAGGATTTATGGTTACATTATCACCAAATACTTGATTTGATATACGTGCAAATTCACCAAAGATTGTATCTTTGAGTTTGGTAGCATTTTCTACAGTACAATCTAAGAATTTAGGATTGGTTCCATATATTACATGACCAGAATCATCTGATACTGTAGATATATACGTTCCAGCTTGGGACTGTATATATTTAGGGTGAGTATAGTTATTAGCACCTTCATGAATATTGTCTAATTTCTTTTTGTCTTCTTTAGACATAAGACCATCAGACTCTGTAGACGCTAATTTAGTTAAAGATTCATATGTAACTTTATTCCATGCTTCACGTTCTTCTTTAGATACATGCATAAAAGAATCGGTCATATGATATCTTATATCAGTAATGGTATTATACAATACAGTATTGAATTCTTTTTCTGTAAGCTTATCTAATACTTCATTACGTAGTCTAGATTTATTGTGCTCATCTAGCCATTCTTCTTTACGACGTTTAGCTTCTTCTTCAGAATAGGATAGCCACCATTTTATTACATCTTGTTCTTTAGACATAGCTACTCCTTTCTTTAGTATTTAGCTTTAATCATATATACAGTATTAAAATGAACTGGTTCGTTTATAGTACAATCATTATCATTTCCTTCATTGGAATTGAACTTGGTAAGTAGTATATTATTAGTACTGTGGCTTAAACCACTAATACCTGTAGCCTGCCCTAGACGTTCCACCACTCTAAATGCACCAGTAAATAATGATAGTCTTTCATTTACAGCAGTTCTATTATTATAATCGAAGTCTTTTAGGAGTTCACTCTTAGCCATAGTATTAAATGTACTAGTCTGTCTAGGTGTACATGATGGAGTATATCTACCAGTATCACTAATATTATTAGTGGCACATAAGAAGTCATTTAATTTAGGTAATACGAATGTATTACCTTTATCAAAGAAGAACCCAATAGATGATAATCGTTCAAACTTACTATATTCAGAAATTGGTACAAGTATATTCGATGTCTTAGCAAAGTTATATAAATCTAAGTACTCATTCTTTTCTACTTCAATACCAGTTAGTGGTAAGAATCCATCTTCTTTCATAAGTTCCATACTAGCACTTAAAGATGGTATAATAGCACCTATAGGAAGACCTTGTGATGGCATAAGATTCAATGGAACTTTACCATCAGGACCTGGTCTAGCAACATCATTAGGCAGAGATATATCTACCCATCTATTTAAGTCTGCATCATAATAAGATGCTACATTAGTAGTTGGGCTAATTCTAATCTTATTCAGATTAGGTGTAGCGTCATCACTAATATAATAACTTGTAGTCAATGACTGTTCTATTAAGGCTTTCTTAGTTATAGGGTAATTAAGATGGTTTATATCATTTGAATACTGTTTAAATGATATATCACCTTTTAAGAATGCATTATCTGGCGATACAAACTCATCTGGGTTAATATTACCTAACTTAGTAGCATTTCTGGCTCTTACATTAAGTCTAGCTGGGTTATTACCATATATTACATGGCCTAACCCATCTGTAGTCACTTCAAGATAGCTACCTGGTACTACATTAGAGAATGGGTGTACATATTTATTAGCTTTATCTTCAATACTATCTAACTTAGCCTTATCTTCTTTAACCATTAAACCATCATCATGTACAGTAGCTGGTTTAAGTACCCGTTTAGCTGATTGATTCCATCTAAAACGTTCTTCTTCAGTAATATGGAGATTATGGTTATAGATGTGATCGTATTCATCTTGTATATGAGTACGTAGTGATGGAGATAGCTCTTGCTTAGACAAATGTCTAGGAATAGTTTTATTTAGACTCTGTCTATCATGATATGACATAATAAACCTCCTATACCTCAGTTAGGGTGACTTTATATTTTTTACCACCACTATTAACTACTAAGCTATTACCATCTATATCAAATTCCATAGCTTTCTTAGTCTTAACTACAGTTTCATCGTTGCTATCAAAGATTTTAACTAGGTTATCCCAGTTATCTGCACCGCTACGGATAAATAAGTCATTACCGATAAAGATAAACTCATGGGAAATATCTTGGTCTACAGCTCTCATACCCATAACTGTAGCAAACTCTTCAGTTCGTGCACCAATAACAGCTGTATCTAAGTTTAACGCAGATAATTTCTTTTGTCCATAGAATTTTAGAAATGCTGCATAGTCAGATGGTTGAGTATTAACGTCAATCTTTTCATTTAATGCAAGTGTATACTTACTAGCTTCAGTATATACAGAATGCCATTTCTTTTCTTTACTAAAAGAACTCAAGATATTAGTAGAATCAATCCAGAATAGATTTTCTCCATCGCCAGTCGGTTCTACACGAGATCTTACGTAAGGGAAGATATGAGATTCTAGATATTTTACATTAACGATTTCCATCTTAGTACTATCAGCATTAATTACTGGTGTTGGTACTTGTGGTTTACCTAAGAAGATTGGATTTGCTATAGGTGCAAAATCACCAGGAACCATCCCACCTAATCTATCAGCATTATCTACAGTAATAGGTAACTTAGTTGGGTTATAACCTCTGATAACATGACCCTCATCATCAATATCTACTGTAATATAGTTACCAGGAACAGCATTAGGCTTTTTAGGGTGTACATAATGATTAGCATGATCTTCTATACCATCTAATTTATTTTTATCAGCTATAGACATGAAACCATTATTATTATTACTTACATTAGGAATGGTTGCTACGGTATTCCATAATGCACGTTCTTCTGCTGTAATATGTATTACACTGTCTTTAGTATGATTAAATGATTTTGTAACCATATCGCGCAGCTTAAGACTAAGCTCATTTAAACCAAGCTTATCTCTATCTAAATCATAATTGATTTGATCTGGCATAGTTTTAACCTCCTATTTTAGAATTACTGGGATGTTCAAGTAAGCCAAAAGATGGCCCTAATGGTATATAACCATTAGGGCTTATATCTTTCTTACTTATCATTCTTTTGATAATTGTTTGTAGTAGATCCCGAACTACCACGGCTTAAATAGGTTAATAACCCACCAGCAAGTGTAGCCGCTACAGTCTCTGCCTGAATAAATAAAGAATACATTAAAGCTATACCACAGAAGATTACAGTTACTACCTTAATTATATTTAGAGGATAAAAGTATATTCTAGGTGTATAGTACGGCTTAACCTTATCATCTATTTCTTCAGGATCCATATCTTCTATTTCATTTTCAGTTAGGCTACTAGTATTGGAAGTTACTTGTTTACCTAACTTAGTCCATTTACTATCGATAAAGATATAATAGTCTCCTTGATAGGCTACTATATTACCATTATATTGAATTTCTTCTGAATCTAATGATGGTACAGTATCTATTTGGAGAGCTTTTTCTACATCGGCAGCAGTACTCATCTATAGATTATACTTGAGCTGCTGTATCAGAGATGCCACGAGCAATAGCTTTAGCAAACTCATCTACTTGGTTAATAAGCTTATCTTCTTCTTTTGGATTATTGATAAATGCTGTTTCAACCAATACTGCTGGCATATCGGTTTTACGCAATACCCAGAAGTTGGCAGATTTAATACCACGATCGTATAAGTCTAAAGAATTAACTAATTGATTGTCGATATTAATGGCCAATTTAGTAGATAGGGAATTAGGACCTGCACTAGTATGAGTAAATGTTTCAGTTCCTTCGGCTGCTGGATTTTCTGCACTATTACAATGGATAGATACAAAGATATCAGCATCCCATTGGTTAGCTGTATCGCATACTGCTTCTAAGTCATCATCTTGCATAATGTAAGTTTCATAACCTACAGCTTGAAGATATTGACTTACTAATGCACCAATTTTTTTAACAACTTCGGCTTCTGTAGTACGGGAGCCTACAGCACCTGGGTCGATAGCATAGCCACTTCCATTAAGTTTAGGGTCATGGCCTGGGTTTAAAAATACTTTTCTAATTGCCATATTTATTATTTACCTCCTATAGTCAACGATTATAGTACTGTTGAAACATAGTAATAAATTGGTGAAAGGAGGCTATATAATGCCAGATTTCAATGAAAAATACGATCTGATAACCTATAATGATTTGTCCCCAGATTTAAGGGAACTCATTAATAGTTCTGATAAAAATCTCCAAAAGAGTTTGAATCGACATATGAATGATAATGAGGTTCATGTAACTGGTATCGAAAAAATGTTTTGGAATTCCAAAGCACCTATTAATGATCCAGCGTTTACTGGTAGACCAACAGCACCTACTCCTGAGTTAAATACTCGGAATGATACTATTGCTACTACTAGATTTGTACATAATGCTCTATATGGTCTTACTCCAGAGCGAGCTAAGACTGCTGACAGACTTAAAGGTACTGTAACCTTTGCTCTTACAGGTGGGGTAACGGCTCCATCTGTTTTATTTGACGGTACGAATAATGTAACTTTAAATGTGACATCTATTGATGCTAGTACCATTAATGGCAAATTTGGTCCATCTAACTTAGCTGCTGGTACTTATGATGTAAATATTAGTGGTATTGCTGCTAAAGCTAAGACTGCTGAATCTATTGCTGGTCTTAATGCTGGTGATATTGCATTAAAAGATTCTCCTAATTTTATTGGTACTCCGACAGTACCAACAGCTGCAGCTGGAGACATCTCTTCTAAGATTGCTAATACGTCATTCGTTAATCTTGAAATTGAACGTATTAAAGATTGGGTTAAGAAAAATAATAACGCAGTTAATAGTATTAAAACTGTGAGTGCTTCTGGTAAGATTACAGCAGCATCTACAGGACCTGATGCTAATGGTAATATCAATCTTAATGTAACTAATTTACAAATTGATCGATCTGTTTTAGGTAATATCGATGCAGCTACTGTACGTGGGTTTACTGTTGCTTCTAGTGTACCAGCTAATGCCAAATTCACAGATACAGTATATGTACATCCTAAGACATCTACAGACTTAACTGCTGGTAGTTTTAGCCAAGTATTAGTTGACCGTGAGGGTCATGTTATTGCTGGTGCTAACCCTAGTAGTATGGACATTAATATTACTGGTACAGCAGCTAAAGCTGCAACATTAGCTACACCATATAAAATGAAATTTAGTGGTATTACTGCTTCTGAATCTATCATTGACTGTAGTTAATGTAACTGCAATCCCATCTGCTATTGTCACTGAAGATGCTAACCGTAAATTCATGACTCCAGATGAAAAGACTAAACTTAGTGATTTACCATCCAATACAGAATTGACTGCTAAACTTGATGCTGTTGCTTCTTCTATGGATTGGAAACCTGGTGTTGCTAACTATAGCGACATTGCTACTACATATCCTACGCCTAAAAAAGGTATGGTAGTACCTGTAACTAGTACTGGTTCTATCTATCGTTATAATGGTACAACATGGGATACCATCTCTAGTATAAATATCCCATTAGCTACCAATACGCTTGACGGTAAGATGTCTAAAGAAGATAAGATCAAATTAGATGGTATCGAAGAAGGTGCTACTAACTATGAGCATCCTGCTACACATCCAGCTACTATGATTACTGAAGATGCAACGCATAAGTTTGTGACTACAGATGAAAAGACTCGTTGGAATGATACATATACTAAAGCGGAAGCTGATCTTAAATTCTTGGCTAAACTTGATGCCGTTACTAATAAAGCAACTATCGGTGAAAACTGGGAGATTAAGCCTGGTACTGGTGGTGCATTAGACTTTGCATTTAATGGTGTAATTAAAGCTACTTTAGGAACTGATGGTTTATTCATTGCCAATGAATTATCTGAATCTGGTTCTGCTGGTACTAGCGTAACTGCAATTAGTACTTGGAAAGCTCCAGTTGCTAATGTATCTGATTTGGATGCTACAGCAGCTAATGGTTCTGTATGTTTAGTTACATCCACAAATACTATATATACTAAAACAGAATCTGGTTGGGTGCCAATTAACGGTAATTCTAGTGGTGACTATGTTACTAAAGACGAATTAAATGCAGCTATATCTAAATTGATTAAAGAACTTCGTGGAGAAAAATAATGGCAGGAGAAAAAACTTTAACCGATAAAATACTAGATGATATCGTTTCTACATTTACAAATATACAAAAAGATCTCACTGAAGCT
>CALISH010000150.1 GCA_938041275.1 uncultured Solobacterium sp. | reverse complement strand
GCGTTAAATCAAAAGAGAAGGAATTTTCAAACTTCTTTGTCATCTCATTATCTTTTGAAAAGGCAAAGCCGATATGTTGTTCACGGTTGGCATAGAGTGATAATAAACGTTCCGCGATATCTTCGACATTACTTTGAAGACGCTGTTTTGTCTTCTCCCAATCACCAGAACCAAGTTTATTTAACTTCGGTACAACCCCTTCTCTTGAAACAAACTTACGCACAAGGCGGAATTGTTCTAGTGGCACTAATAACTCTGTATTACCACGATAGATAATCTTTAAGAAGTCTCTTTTCACTTTTTGAATCTCACGATTTTCAATACAGATATATTGTCCAACACCATATTGGGCATGGACAACATAATCACCAGGTTGAAGTTCATCATAACCATGAATAACTTCCGCATTACGGAACTTATTTTCATATCTACCCTTGTGGTGATGATAGGCAAAGATTTCCGCAGCCGTATATACCTTTAGATTTTCATCAACGAGATAGAAACCCTGCGCAAAGGAATTTGTATAGATGTTGATACCTTCAACAGGTTCCTCATCATCTGTTAATAGATGATATGGGAGTTTCATCTCTACACATTTATCAATAACTGTTACGATTTCTTTTTCCGATAATGCCAAAACAACTGGCATCGGCTGATGAATCAGTAATAACTTTTGTTCGAGAGTTTCATTTGGAATATGTAATTCTTCGATATTGACTACATTCTCTGTGAATGGATCTTCTACAACCTTCTTACCGTATTTGGAAACACTGTGGATATTATGCCACATCGCAAACTTCGGTAACATCTTCTCTTCTTGAACCATCTCTTGAATGTAAGTGATTGTTTCCTCATTCAACTTTTTAGCAGAATCCAGAATGAGCTGTTCATCGGAATAAACAATCAGTGGATTTTTCATGTAATCCCAAATACCTGCTGACTTTGATAGTAATGCCATGTAGGAATACATATGGGATGAAAATACCTTCTCACGTAATGCATGTAAGTCCGATTCAATTTCAGCTGCCAGGATTGGTTTATTTTCTTTCGATAATAATTCTTCAGATTTACTACAGATTTCTTCTATCTGTTCATCTGTAAAGAATACATCACCTGCTGGAATAATAGTAACTTCTTCAATCTTTTCAACCGTCTTTTGTGTAGCTACATCAAAGAAGCGAATCGATTCAACTTCTGTATCAAAAAACTCAATACGAATTGGCGAATCATAGTTAATCGAATATACATCGACGATACCACCTCTTGCGGCGAAGGTTAATGGTTGGTCAATGTGAGAAGTCTTTTGATATCCACCAGATAATAATTTTTGTTTGAATGCATACATGTCCAGCGTATCGCCTGTTTGAATCTTGATACAACGATCTTTAAAATCTTCTGGAAATGGTAATTGTCTTAACAAAGCGGATGGACAAGTAATCACTACTTGGTTTGGATTCGATAATAGTCCTGCTAAAGTCTCTACCTTTTGTGCAGTTAATTCAGGGCTAGAGGCAATCGCTTCTACACGTAACGATTCATCCGCACCAAAAAGAGCACAATCTTTTTCATCTAAGAGTGTTGCAATCCTCTCATATAAACGTTGTGCTGTATAGAGATTCTGTTTTACAACCAGAATTGGTCTTGGCTTCTTTTGGAAAGAAGTCGCAATAACTAACGCTTCTTCAATTAAAGAAGTATACGGAATCGGAGACTTTGCATGGTCCAACAGTTTTACAGCTGGATTATTCTCCATTCTTTCATATAACCAATTTGGAATTTTTTGTATTGAACTCTTCAAGTAATCTCCTTTTTTGTCTTCTTATTTTATCATCATTACCCTTTGAAAAACAGAAGAACACTTAACTAGTCTTTTTCATAGACTTAAAAAATTGCCACAAAGCATGGCAATTTTCACTTACTTCTTCTTTTCTTTAATGTTGAATTTGTTCATCACTTTATCTAAAGGTTCATTGACCCAAGCAGCAGCAGCATCTGCAGCAATAGAGATGATACGTTCAAATTCTTCTCGCTCTGCCTTTGGAACTGGGGATAATACCCAATCAGGAACCTTCGCATGATTTCCTGGCTCACTATGGCCAACACCGATACGTACACGTGCAATCTGATCCGTTCCAAGGGCGTTGATAATAGACTTCATACCCTTCTGTCCACCACCAGAACCATTCTTGCGAATACGTAAAGCACCTACTGGAATATCCATATCATCATGTAAAATCAGAATATCCTCTGGTTGTAGCTTATAGAACTTCACTGCCTGCGAAACTGCACTTCCCGATTCATTCATATATGTAAGTGGCTTCATAAGGGTTACTTGTTCGCCATTGATTCTAACACTAGCGACAAGTGCATTCCACTTTTCAGATGTAATGGATGTTCCTAACTTCTCAGCTAATTTATCAACGGCTAGAAATCCACTGTTGTGTCTTGTCTTTTCGTATTCCTTGCCAGGGTTTCCTAAACCTGCAATTAGCTTCATTACTTCTTATCCTTCTCTTCTAAATCAGCATCTATTAATCGCTCTAACACCATAGTCTCGGATAGATTTTCAGATGGTCTTTGTTCTAAATGTTCAATATCACTATCTGTTAGCTTCTCTAATACCATTGTTTCAGATAAGTTTTCTTCAGAACTATCTTTCTTGTTTTCTACAACTTCTGTTTTAGCTGGTTCTTCTGTTGTGCTATCTAAAGTAATATCTAGACTTTGAATCCATCTCTTACCAACGCCAGTTTCCGCAAACTTCTCTAACATTGGTTTCATATCTTCTAATTGATCGAACTTTGCTTGGTCTTGATAAATCTTATAGAGTGTAGCGTTTGCGAGATTCTTATAGATACCAATCATTGTACGTGAATAGATATATCCTTCATAGTCACCTTCGAGTAACTTTTCAAAGAATGTCTGACCACGGTCATCTACAGAATCATAATATTTATCAAACTGATCGGATAATGCCTTTGTTAGTTGATTTCCTAATAGTTCTTCATATGGTTGTAGCTTTGCATGCATGGTTGTGCGTAAATCATCTCTACCTACATGGTGTAATACATTTGGAATTGCTAGATATAGATAGAAGAATGAGTCTTCATTTGTGTCAATTGATTTTACACCCTTCTTATCTTTAATTAAAGAATCAATGTCCAAGTCCTGTAATGTAGAATCAAACTCACTAAAGTCTTGGTGATATGCACATCCCCAAAGTTTTAATACACGACCTTTATTGGCAAACTCTGGATCATTTACGGTTGAAATCAATTGATCAACGCGGTTAAAGAACACCTCTTTCTCATTGATTAAACGCACTGCATCAATAATCATCTTATTCTTGCCATTGCGCTTTGATGAAATAAACATCTTAATTACTAAATATGCCATTGCAATATACATTGCGATTGTCACAAATCTTGCTGGGCTCATATATTTTATCCCTCCCGTACTTATATATTATACATTTATGTACTACACAAATATATATTATACAGAATAATCCTATACTTGTTCAAAATTTGCGAATCATTTGTTATATGGTAAAATACCTATGCATATTAATATATAAAGGAAAACGTCATGGAAAACGAAAAGAAGATAAAAACGAGATTTCTCAGTGTTCCAACACTGCTTAAATTCTTATTACTTGTATCTGTATGCTTATTCTCCGTAGCTATCTATGTAAATAGTCATCCAGAATTACTAAAGCAGGTAACCCCTACTCCAGAGCCTACAGCAGCGGCCTCAACAGTTGAGCCTACTGCGTCTGCTTTACCTGCCCATTTAACAGACCCAAACAGTGTTACGGTATTGGTTGATAAAAATCACTCCCTTTCACGGGACTTTGTACCAACAAATCTAGCTACTCCTTATTTACAGAGCACTGCGGATATCATCCAAATCCGTCAAGATGTTGGTGATGCGGCTAAGTCTATGATTTCCGCTGCAGAAGCTGCTGGTATTAAGCTTTATGTAACAGCTGGATATCGTTCTTATGATGACCAACAGACACTTTACGAAGATCGTGTTAGTAAATTAGGCGAAAAAGAAGCTTCTGATACAACAGCCAAAGCTGGTTATAGTGAAAATCAAACAGGTTTAGCACTCGACTTTACAGATACAGCAACTGGTACAAGTTCTGTAGACTTCGCAAATACACCTGCTGGTAAGTGGTTATATGAAAATGCACATTCTTATGGATTTATCCTACGCTATCCTGATAAGAAACAGGATATTACAGGATATTCCTATATGCCATGGCACTATCGTTATGTTGGAACAGATGTTTCCAGCGCAATGTATGAACAAGGTGGAGCCGATTTAACATTTGAGGAATTTTATCAGATAACAAAGTAGAAAATCTCTACTTTGTTTTTATATGTGTAAAAATTAACAAATGATTTTTCATCTATTTTCATTCTATCGTTGACATTTTTCACTTCAAAAAGTATTATTTATGAGCATATGTTCAATATATAGTAATTTGGAGGTGGCATGAATGAAGAGAACATACCAACCAAGCAAGAAAAAGAATAAAGCTACACACGGCTTTAGAGCCCGTATGGCTACTGTGGGTGGACGTAAAGTTATCAACAGACGTAGAGCTAAGGGAAGAAAGGTCTTATCTGCTTAAGAAGCCACCATTGGTGGTTTTTTTCTTACTGTAGAGGTTAGAAATGAAAGTAAAGAATCGAATAAAAAAATCGGAAGAATTCCAATCTATGATCAAAAAGGGGACAAAGGTCGTCAATCAGTCTTTTGTCATCTATTATCAGCCTAAAGAAAAAGATGAAGCTCGTATTGGAATCTCTGTATCTAAGAAGTTAGGAAATGCCGTACATCGTAACCTATATAAACGTCAGGTTCGTATGATGTGCCATGAATTGGTTGATTTTCAAAATACAAATTATGATATGGTCATGATTATCCGCTTCAACTATTCTTCTCTTAGCTATGAGGAGAATAAAAATAACTTGGAAAAACTATTAATAAAGGCTAAAATTAAATAGTTGAAACATAAGGAGAAAATATGAAATTTACCCCTCGTACAAAGAAACTACTTGCCTTGATGGCAATCGTGACAATCGTAGTGACAGCTACAGGTTGTACAGCTCCAAAGGATGCTAACGGACACATTATTTTGATTTCCGAAAGCACGACTTTTGGTGAAATCTTCCAAACTGAAAACTGGTTTAATGCTTTATTTGTTTGGCCACTTAGCTGGGTACTAAACAAATTAGCACCAGTCATCACAGTAGGTGGTGCAATCGCTATCGTTACTGTGGTTGTAAATGGTTTACTAGCAGTATTTACATTGAAGTCTCAGATGGGCATGCAAAGAATGCAGATGTTACAGCCTGAATTAAACAAGATTCAACGTAAGTATGAAGGTCGTGACGATCAAGCATCTAAGATGCGTATGGCTCAAGAACAGCAGCAGTTAATGAGAAAGTACAATGTTAACCCTGGTTCTATGATGCTTGTACAGTTCGTTCAGTTACCAATTATCATGGCAATGTTCATGGCTATCCAGCGTGCTGAAGCAGTTGTAAATGGTACATTCTTAGGAATGAACTTACAGGTAAAGCCTAGCGAAGCATTTGGTTTATTATTTAAAGGTGATTTAAGTGGTTTACCATACATCATTTTATTCTTATTGATGGCTGTTACACAGGTTGTCTTGGTATTATTACCAATATACTTCCAAAAGAAGAAGGCTGCTGCAGAAGCTGCAAAACATCACCGTAAGCCAGAACCTACAAATAACCAAAACATCATGATGCAGATGTATATGATTGTTATGGTACTTGCATTTGGTTTAATGTGGCAATCAGGTATGTCCTTATTCTGGTTTATCCGTAATATCGTAGATATTATTAAGACAATTATTGTCCAAAATATCATGGAGAAGAATTCACAGAAAGAAGGCTTAAGATAATGCAAATCTACACTGCTAAAACACTTGAAGAACTTCTACAAAACGCTGCTGAAGAAAAAGGTGTTACAATCGATGAATTAGAATATACAATTGTGGAAGAGAAAAAAGGATTATTAGGAATTGGTAATTCTGTATCCGCAAAGGTGTTTAGTTCTGAAGATGTAAAAGAATTTATCTTTGATTACTTAGGTGAATTCTTTACACATATTGATTTAGATATTGAAGTTGCGTTAGAAGAACTAGATGATAGTTATGTAATCAATCTAAATTCTGATAACAATGCCATCCTAATCGGTAAGATGGGTAAGACATTAGCTGCGTTCAATACTGTATTACGTGCTGCTGTAAACTCTGAATTTGAAAAGCGGATTGACGTGTTGATTGACATCAATCACTACAAAGAAGAACGCTACTATAAGATTCGTTCAATGGCAAAGCGTATCGCAAAACAAGTACAACGCTCAAAGGTTGATGTTGAGCTAGATCCAATGCCAAATGATGAAAGAAAAGTCATCCACAAGGTATTAGGCGATTGGCATAATATTAAGACAGAATCAGAGGGTGAAGGAAGTTATCGACACATCTGCATTCGTTACGCCGCTGATGAACCACAGGAAGAAATTCCAAACATGTCTGAATAAGAATTCCTTAATTGGAATTCTTTTTATTTGTTGTCATATATGAAATTTTAAAGTGAAATACATATTTCTTGTTTGATAAAGGTGTTAGGTTTATAATATCAGTGAAATTAATCACAAGTATTTACCGGTGATACCTATGATAATTCCATAAAATTCATTTGAAAAAAAAGGAGATAAAATTTATGTCTGAAACGCAAAAGGAGACTGTAAGTTCATTCATTTTAAAGGTCTTAAACGGCGCAACAATCGCAATTGTTGTAGCGTTAATTCCTAACGCAATTCTCGCAACATTCTTAAAGCCATTCGCTTCAAATCCATTATTTGCTAATTGGTTACACATCGTTCAAGTATTCCAATATTTCACGCCATTAATGGCTGGTTACCTAATTTCCATGCAGTTTAAGCTAAATCCAATTCAAGCTTCTTGTGTGGGTGGTGCAGCCTATATCGGTTCTGGAGCTTGGAAATTAGTAGAAGTAACAATGGATGGAAATGTTACAAACATCTTCCGTTTAGCAGGTATTGGCGATGTTATTAACACAATGTTAACAGCAGCTCTAGCAATTCTCGTTATTCGTTTAATCAGTGCTAAACTTGGTTCTCTTAACCTAGTATTCCTTCCAATTATTGTTGGAACAGGCGTTGGTTGGGTTGGTACTTTAACACTTCCATATGTTTCTATGATTACTTCTCTGATTGGACAGGGAATCAACTCATTTACAACATTACAACCAATTTTGATGAGTATCTTAATTGCGATGTCATTCTCACTCATTATCATTAGTCCACTATCCACTGTTGCAATTGGTTTAGCAATCGGTTTAACAGGTATTTCATCTGCTGCTGCAGGCATGGGTGTAGCTTCCGCTGCTGCTCTACTTGTATGGGCATGCGCAAGAGTCAATAAGCCTGGTGTTCCTATCGCCATTGGTTTAGGTGCGATGAAAATGATGATGCCTAACTTCTTAACAAATCCTATTATCGGATTACCAGTTGCGATTACAGCCGCAATTAGTTCTCTGAGTGTACCAATCTTCCAGATGGTCGGAACTCCAGCATCTGCAGGATTTGGATTTGTAGGTCTTGTATCTCCATTAGCAGCACTCAACGCAGGAAATATCAATGTTGTAATTATGGTAGTGGCATGGATTGTTGTTCCATTCGTAGTCGGATTTATCGTAAATAAAGTTTGTTGTGATGTATTACATCTGTATAAGAAAGAAATCTTTACATTCAAAGGATAAAGGAGGAAATCAAAAATGTTTGTTTATATCGCAGGTGCAGGCGCAATGGGTTGTCGTTTTGGCTATCAATTGCATAAAGCAGGAAATGAAGTTGTTTTATTGGATATGTGGAAAGATCATATTCAAGCAATCAAAAATGATGGTTTAAAGATTGTTGGTGATACAGAAGATTGTGTCAAGATGACCATCATGGAACCAACAGAAGCTACAAAAGAAGCTGAATTAATTATCTTATTTACAAAAGCGATGCAACTACCAACAATGTTACAAAACATCAAACAGATTATTGGTAAGAATACAAAAGTACTTTGTTTATTAAACGGTTTAGGTCATGAAGATGTCATTAAACAATATATTCCTGAAGAAAATATCTTGATGGGTGTTACTGTGTGGACAGCTGGATTAAAGGGTCCAGGTGTCGCAAAACTCATTGGTAAGGGCTCTGTAAACTTACAATCTATCGATAAGAATGGTGAAGAAGCTGCTAAGAAGATTGTAGAAGTATTAAATCAAGCAGGTCTAAACGTTACCTATGATGAAGATGTATTACCATCTATCTGGCGTAAAGCTTGTGTTAATGGCACAATGAACTCTACTTGTGCATTACTTGATTGTACAATTGGTGAATTCTTCGCTAGTGAGGAAGCTATCCGTGTCGTAGATACAATTATTCATGAATTTGTAATGGTTGGTGAAGCTACAGGCGTTAAATTAGATGAACAAGCAATTAAAGACTATGTTATGAAGACATCAGTAGCTGCTGCCGCTCATTATCCATCGATGCACCAAGATCTCATTCAGAATCATCGTCCAACTGAGATTGACTATATCAATGGTGCAGTTGCTAAAAAGGGTGATGCCTTAGGTATTTCTACTCCATATTGCCATATGATTACAGATCTTATTCACGCAAAGGAACATGTATTAAAAATTAAGTAAAAAAATTATCCCTGTGTACTTCGTTGTACACAGGGATAATTTTTACTTCACATCTGTTGGTTTAGGATGATCTGGATTAAAGAATTGTGAATAAGAGTTAAAACGAATAAAGAAATAAACACAAATCATCACAACCATTACTGTCTCAAAGAGACGATTGAACATTTGTGGATCATGGATATCAAAGAGAATTGCTTTCAGTAAGCCTAATGGTAACGCTAATAACCAAAGATATTGCTTTTTATCTTTGACAACGATCCAATCAAAGTAAGTTTTCATACTTTTTCTCCCAATTATATCCTTTCTAATTTCAATATAATACGTATTGTTTAAAATTCAATATTTTTTGTGTTATTTCTTGGGGATAAATACTTTATTTAATGTATATAGTATTGGGTTATCAACAGCTTATTCACATCCCACAATCATAGGTTATCCACAATTGTGGATAACTGTTGAAAAGTGTAAATTATCCTTTATTTATCAAATATTTTTATAAATATTATTCTGTGTATAACCTATTTTCTACTAAAGTTATCCACTTTTTTATACTTATCAACATTGTTTATAAATTTTCCACATTTTTATCCACATTGAAATTTGTAGAAAACTGTGGAAAACCTCTATATTTCTTATCTATACTATATTTTCTAAATTCTTATGTTGTGGATAAAAAAATTATCAACATTTTAACTATAGATTTATCCTTAATAGAGTCATAAAATAGTAATGCGTATTAATAAAGGGGATTTTTATGGAACAAAGGAATGAACAATATTTGAAGGAAGTATGGGACAATCTCCTTCAATATTTGAGTGATAACCAATTAGTTGATGGAGTTATAATTAAGAATTTTTTCAGACCATGTTTTTTATATGCAATCACAGATGAAAAAGTAATTATTGTAGCACCATCTATTATTCATAAACAGATTATTCAAAGCCAAAATAAAGAAATTGAAGCTTCTTTTATCGATCTTTTAAATGTAGATCACAATTTCATTGTAGAAGTACATTTGAAAGATGAATTAGCAATTCATAAAGTAGTAACTGCACCAATATCCAAGATTGATACAAGCGACTTTGTTTCACTACCGATTCAAAAAGATCGTAATTTTGATAACTTCGTTGTTGGAGACTGTAACCGAGAGAGTCACGCTGCCGCATTAGCTTGTGCAATGAGTCCTGGTAAGTTCTTTAACCCTTTATTTATCTATGGTAATTCTGGTTTAGGTAAGACACATTTATTAATGTCAATTGCCAATTATGTATTGAAAGTCGATCCTACAAAGAAGGTTTATTATACAGAATCTCTCAAATTTGTTGAAACAGTTGTTAATGCAATTCGTAATAATAAAATTGATGAATTTAAGCAATATATGTACTCTGTTGATTTATTACTCGTTGATGATATTCAATTCTTAGCAGGTAAAGAAAAATCACATGAAGTATTCTTCACAATTTATAACGAGCTAGTAAATAATCGCAAGCAAATTTGTATTGCGTCTGATCGTTTACCAAAGGAGATTAAAGGTCTTGAAGATCGTTTAATTAGTCGTTTCTCCAGCGGATTATCTGTTGGTATCGATTCTCCTGAATTTGAAACATCACTAGCAATTCTTCAAATGAAGATTAAAACTAGTAGTTATTCTATCGAAGATGTTGATCAAGATGGATTAAATTATATTGCGTCTAACTTTTCAGGAAATGTCAGAGATTTAGAAGGTGCTTGGAATCGTGTATTATTCTATGCAATTCAATTCCAACCAGATGGAGGATGTATTCGTTTTGATACCATTATGAATGCATTAAAGAATCAATCAGTTGTATCCGACAAAACTGGTTTATCTCCAAAGAAGATTATCAAAGTTGTAGCAGATTACTATGGCTTAACAAGACAACAAGTTACTTCAAAAACACGTACAAAAAATATTGCGAATGCTCGACATATTTCTATTTACTTATGTCGTAAATTACTTGATATTTCTTATATTAAGATTGGTGAAGAGTTTGGTGGTAGAGATCACTCAACTATCATTAGTGCATGTACGAAAGTTGAATCACAAATTGCTAAAGATAAAGCGATGTCTGCCGCGGTAAAAGAAATTGAAGATTACTTAAAAGCTTAAGTTATTCACAATTTTATCCACTGTAAAATAACAGGTTACAATGCTAAAATAGTATTGTAAATAAAGGCTTTATAAGAGTTTTCCACATTATCCACATACTTAATAAGAATAAATACTTAAAATACTTTAAATACACAGGAGAAAAAAATATGAATTTAACAATTTCTAAAACAGAGTTCTATAACACATTACAATTAGTATCGAGAGCTATCTCACCAAATTCTCCACAGACATCTCTAAGAGGATTAAAGATTGATGTTAAAGATAAATCAATGGTTGTAACTGGTAGTGATGCGGATATTTCAATCCAACGTACAATTACAGCAAACGAGAAGAATAAATTAAATATTTTAGAAGAAGGATCTATCTTAATTGAATCTAAATACTTACTAGAAATCGTACGTAAGATTGATAGTGAAGAGATTCATGTTGAAATTATTGATGGTTCACTTACTAAGTTCTCAGGTAATTCAGCTGTATTTAAAATCAATGGTATGAATCCACATGACTATCCAACAATTGATTTTTCTAAACCTGCAAACTCTGTTGTAATTTCTTCTGGTATTATGTCAGATATTATTGAACAAACAACATTTGCAACTTCTATCAAGGAAACAAAACCTGTATTAACAGGTGTTAACTTCCACCTTTCTGATAATACATTATGCTGTACAGCTACTGACTCTTATCGTTTAGCTAAGAAGACAATTCCATTTACAAGTTCCGATAGTTTCAATGTTACAATTCCTTCTAAGTCTTTAAATGAAGTGAAGGCCACAATGCTTGGAGATGAGGGTGAAATTCAAATCTACTTGAACGATAAGAAAGCACAATTTGTAAATGAAGATATGATTTTACAAACAAGATTATTAGACGGTGGATATCCAGAAACAGATCGCTTAATTCCAAAAGAATTCAAATATACATTAGAAATTAGTCGTAGCGATTTAATTCATGCAATTGATCGTACAACATTTATCAAGACAGATAATATGACAATTAACCGTCTACAATGTTCTACAGATGAGATTGTATTAACAAATAAGAGCCAAGAAATTGGTGAATCTCATGAAACATTGGTTGGTACATTCACAGGTGAACCTCTAGATATTAGTTTCTCAGGTAACTATGTTATGGAAGCTGCAAGATCAATTAGGGGAGATAAGTTAAAGATTGAATTTGTAGGTGAAATGAGACCATTTATTCTTAGCAGTGAAGAAGATCCTACTATCTTACAACTTGTTCTTCCAGTTAGAACTTATAACTAATTCAATATTCTATTTATCCCAAGAGAAATTATTTCAATGATGATATTCTCTTGGTTTTTTTATGTATTTAATAAAAATAAAATGTAAAGAAGTATTTACATTATGATTAAATAAATTACAATAAAATTGTAAAGAGGTCTTTACAAAATATAAGAAAGCTTTCAATCATTAAAAGGAGAAAAAAATAATATGAAAAAATTAGATGAAATGTATAAAAATATCCAACTAAAATCACAAGCATGGGGTTATAAATTTGTGCTATTATCTCTATCTGGATGGACTTTATTCAATATCTACCAGAAGATTGTAAATGGAGTAAAACTTGAGATGATTCCTTGTTTTATTCTATGTTTATCCTTATGTGTTCAAGGATTCTCACAAATGGCAATGAAACATGACATGATCGATGATGATGAAAAATATAAAGAACCAAATAAAGTTTTACAATCCATTATTACTGCTGTTGTAGTTATTGTAGTCGTATTAGTTGTTGGAATATATTTCTTTAAGAAGGCGTAAAATATGAAAAATAAAATTAAACAATTAAGAAAAGCCGCAGGATTAAGACAAGAAGATATGGCAAAAATGTTAGATGTAAGTAGACAAACAATTATTGCAATAGAAAATGATAAATATAAATCTTTATTATTTCCTAAATATACTGAATATATGAAAAAATATTTAGGTAATGAAGGGGAATATACAGAAAAAACAGGGACTTCAAAAATACAAGATA
>CALISH010000149.1 GCA_938041275.1 uncultured Solobacterium sp. | reverse complement strand
TATATACGCAAATAATGCGGACAGCCATTTTTGCTAGAGCTTTGAAAATAACTAGTATAAAGTAACATTTTGGTAAGAGTAGCTTTTGACCTAAACCATTCCCTTTGATATCTTTTGCAATTTCTCTGGATACATCCATGGCAATTACTACATAGGTTAAATTAGAGATAATCACATAAAGGATTATCCCACTATTGGTATATGCTTTAATATCAGTGGTTGACATAATACTGATGATAAAAAAGCAATTAATCGCAATTGGGAAAAGTACAGATCCCAGTACTTCTCCAATGAAATAGAGAGGATACGAGATATATTGTTTGAATGAATTCTTCAGCAAACTTGTAATCACTATTTACTCCTTCTATATAATTCCTCTATTACCTCATTCAAGTCCATATCAACTAAGTTGATTTCTTTCAATCGATCAGAAGATATTGTTCCAATGGTTTCTAGGAATTTTTGGTTATCTTGTTGTATTTCTACTTGTTGAATAGTTTCATCATCCATCTTAAATTCCAAAAATTTTTTTGGCTTAAAAATCGTATATAATTCACTAATTGTACCTAGGAATAATTGCTTGCCCTTATTGAGGATCAATATATTGTCACTGAGTTCTTTGATATCATCAATATTATGACTGGTTAGAATCAAAGATGCATTATTTTGCTTAACGTATTCTTTCAGAAATGAACGAACTGAGCATTGAGTCGAATAATCTAAACCTATTGTAGGTTCGTCTAAAAAGATGATTGTTGGAGTATGCAAAAATGCAATAAGTAAATCTCCCTTCATCCTCTCGCCTAGAGATAATGTTCTTACCTGTTGTTTTAATTGGGTAGTAAGTCCAAGCTTAGATGAGAGTGAAAAAATGCGAATGTCCGCAGTTTCTTTATTGATTCCGTATACAGAAGCCATAAACAGTGCATTATCATATATTGAAATATCTTCGTCCATTTGACTTTTTTGTCCCATGATAATTGCTACGGAATGTCTGTATAATTTAGTTTTCTTAAAAGGGTTGGCTCCCATAACTTCTACATCACCACTGTCTGGAACCATAATACCTGACAATATTTTAATAAGTGTTGTTTTACCTGCACCATTTTTTCCTATAATTCCTAATATTTCACCATGGGAAACAGAAAAAGTGATATTTGCAAGAGCGATAGTAGAACCACAATCACCAAAAATCCTAGAATGATTAAATTTTTTGCTAATGTTATTGCATGTAATACTCTTTGTTAGTTCTTGCATTGTAGTATAGTACCTCCATGTGCTTGAACATATTTAGTGATAGATAATGAAAATGTTAGGGGTTGATTATTGAAAATAATGATTTTAAAATACGAAGGCTATCACCTTTCAGTACAGATAAACATTTATATTTGTTACAATTATTATACATTATATTTTAATGATAGAATCCATAAGTTAATGAAGTGAGGATAATGTGGGATTTATGGGCGATGATGCCATTCGATATTCGTGCGTATATGGTTGAAATATGGCTTGCTCATAAACAAAAGGGAAGAACCTTTCGGAACTTCCCTTTTGTTTATGGTGGTCTCTGAGGGGCTCGAACCCTCGACCCACTGATTAAGAGTCAGTTGCTCTACCAACTGAGCTAAGAAACCATCTCGCTTAATGCTTTATGATTATATAATTTAAATTTTATCTTTGCAAGAGGTTTTTAAGATAAATTTCTTTCTTTCGTTTGAATTTTTTCGATTTTATAGAAAAAATCAAAAAAGACTTGCATGTGACGTTGCGTGATAAACTATTATAACTACGAGGTGAGTGATATGAGCGATACTATCGAAAGAACTAAGCAAAAAATGTATTCGACAGGTGAGATTGCGAAATTATGCGGTATCACAGTTCGTACTGTTCAGTATTATGATCAACGTGGATTGCTAATTCCTACTGAACTAAGTGAAGGTGGTAGACGTATGTATACTTCCAAAGATGTAGAAAAATTAAGATTATTAATTTATTTGCGCTCTCTAGGATTATCCATTGATGATATTGCCAGGATTTATAAGCAAGATAATGGTGAGAATATAATTAAGGCTTTAATTGATGAACGTATATTTGCGATAGAGAAAGAAGTTGAGGAACAAAAAATAAAACTTCAAGATGCGAAATCTTTTCGTGAACAATTAAAAGCGATACCAGTGATAACACCGGCTTCAATGCCAAATATTGCCTATATTTTGAAACGGAAAGAACGATTGAAACATTACCGGATACAGCTTTTCATTATTGGGATCATAGTTGGAATCGTACAGGCTACATCTTTTATGTATTCGCTATTTACCGGAAAGTGGTGGATATATCTTGTTTTTGAGGTATTGATAATTATCTTTGGTTCGATTTTATTCAAAAAATATATGAATATTGTTGCCTATATCTGTCCTGAATGTCATACCGTTTTCAGGCCAAATGGAAAAGAGGTTTTTTGGGCAAGGCATACGTATCGTACAAGAAAACTGACATGTCCATGTTGTAATAAAAAAGGGCTCTGTGTAGAAACCTTACGAGAGGAAGACTTATGATTGAAATTAAAAATTTAACGAAGAAGTATGACGGAAAAGCTGCTGTAGAACACCTATCTATATCTATTTCTGATGGAGATATCTATGGCTTTATTGGGGCTAATGGTGCAGGAAAAACTTATACCATAAAAGCAATCGTTGGTATTCATGGCTTTGATGAAGGTGAAGTTTTGATAAATGGTCATTCTATTCAAAGTGAGCCAATCTTATGCAAACAACAATTGGCAT
>CALISH010000148.1 GCA_938041275.1 uncultured Solobacterium sp. | reverse complement strand
ACTGCTGCCTCCCGTAGGAGTCTGGGCCGTGTCTCAGTCCCAATGTGGCCGTTCACCCTCTCAGGCCGGCTACGCATCATCGTCTTGGTGGGCCGTTACCTCACCAACTAACTAATGCGCCATAAGCCCATCCACCAGTATTTTTAACCTTTAATAACCAGAAGATGCCTTCCGATTACCTATCCGGTATTAGTCCCCGTTTCCAGAGATTATCCCAGTCTTCGTGGGTAGGTTGCTTATGTATTACTCACCCGTTCGCCACTCCTTCGATCTAGCAAGCTAGATCTCCAGCGTTCGACTTGCATGTATTAGGCACGCCGCCAGCGTTCATCCTGAGCCAGGATCAAACTCTTCATTTGATTGACTCTTTTATTTTACGAAGTCTCTTGCTTCGTATTCTTTTGCTTGACGTTGTTTATGTGTCTTATTCCTGTTCAGTTTTCAAAGATCTCTGCACTTCCCCTTCCGAAGAGTGCTGTAATAATATACCAAGTATCTATCTTGATGTCAATGTTTTTTATCATTTTTTTCAAGAAATTTTTCCATGTCTGCATATGAAAAGCAGCCTGTTTCCAGACTGCTTCATTTCATGCGTTGATTAGAAGTCAAAGTTATGTTCTGACTTCATGCGTTCAGCTAAAGCAAGAGCGGATTCTGCACTACTTACATGCACATCTGCGTTGCTTCCGAGAATCTCATCAGGCAATCTGTTTGCAGTTGCTTCTGCGAGTTCTCTAGCTTTTTCTTCACGAATTTCCTTGAGTTCCATTGCACGTTCTTCGATGCGACGTGATGTTTCACGGTCAAAGTTTCTACCTGTTCCGGCTGGAATAAGTTTACCGATGATAACATTTTCCTTAAGACCTTCAAGTTTATCAACCTTACCTCTAACCGCAGCTTCCGTAAGAACTCTTGTTGTTTCCTGGAAGGATGCAGCTGATAAGAATGAATCTGTTTCTACAGCTGACTTAGAGATACCTAAGAGTAATGGACCAAACTTCGCTGGTTTCTTTCCATCAAACAATAGATCTTCGTTAATTGCGTTCATATTAGCGAGTGATAATGTCTGCCCAGCACTTAAGCCTGAGTCATTTCCTTCGATAACGATGACTTTCTTTAACATCTGCTTGATCATTACTTCCAAGTGCTTATCAGAAATATCAATAGACTGAGAAGAGTAAACCTTCTTAACTTCCTTCAAGATATATTCCTGAACTGCTCTTACACCAGCTACTTCCAATAATTCCTTAGGAGCGATTGGACCTTCCGTTAGCTTATCACCAGCAGATACATGATCGCCGATATTTAAGTTCTGACGTTTCACCTGTGTTAAGTCGCACTTGTGCTCGATAGATTCGTTTTCATTTGATACAACAATGACTGTACCTGTCTTGTTTTCATTGTCATGTACATCAGTGATTTCACCATCAATCTTAGAGATGACAGCTAACCCCTTAGGTGCACGTGCTTCGAACAATTCTTCTACACGAGGAAGACCCTGTGTAATATCACCGTTCTGTGTCGCAACACCACCAGTGTGGAAGTTACGCATTGTTAACTGTGTACCAGGTTCACCGATCGCCTGAGCGGCCATGATACCGATAGCTTCGCCTTCTTCAACAAGGTTACCTGTAGCCATGTTACGACCATAGCACTTACGGCAGATACCATTTGTAGATTCACATGTAAATACGTTACGGATGTAAACTTCTTCAACATCAGCCGCAACAACCTTCTGTGCTAAGTCTTCATCAACTAATGTATCGCCATCAACAATCACTTCGCCTGTCTTAGGATCTAGGATTGGCTTTTGTGTGTAACGGCCAACGATACGATCAAATAAACCTTCAATTAATACTGGCTTTTCATCTGGACGTAGAATCTTATCTTCGTAGATGTTCTTAACGAGATATCCACGTTCTGTTCCACAGTCCTCTTCTCCGATGATAACTTCTTGAGCGACATCGACAAGACGACGTGTTAAGTATCCAGATTCAGCAGTCTTCAAGGCTGTATCTGTTAATCCCTTACGTACACCGTGAGTGGAAATAAAGAACTCTGATACGCTCATACCTTCACGGAAACATGAGTAAATTGGGACTTCGATAATAGATGGTTGGTATTCCTTACGGGACTTAGACTGTGTAGGACGAGCCATCAATCCACGCATACCAGCTAACTGTGTAAAGTGGTTCTTGTTACCACGGGCACCAGATACCGCCATCATATTGATTGGGTTCATACGTGCCATGGATTCCATCAAGTTGTTACCAACATCATTCTTAACATCATTCCAGAGTGAGGAGAACTTTGCTTCCCATTCCTGAGGTGTTAATAGACCTCTGTCACGTAACATGTTGAACTGTTCAGCCTTCTTACGACCTTCAGCTACTAACGCTTCCTTATTAGGTGCGACAGAGATATCGCTGAGGGCTACAGTCATACCTGCTAATGTTGAATAGAGGTATCCCATATCCTTCAAGCTATCCAAGATGTCTGATGTGCCATTTGTCTTATAGTGGTCAAAGACAGCCGCAATCAAGTTTCCTAAGTCCTTCTTCTTGAATTCAGATGCTACCTTACGGTTAGCAAATTCCTTCTTGATATCTGTACCTAGTGGAACAAACTCTGAATCTGGTGTTGCCTTTAGATTTTCTGGAGTTACCTCATTGAGATATGGGAAATCTGCAGGGAATACACCGTTAAAGATAATCTTACCAACTGTTGTTAATAAGTATTGGTTGTTTTGTTCTTCTGTAAAGCCAGTCTTGTTAACTGCTCTTGCAGGAAGAGCGATACGATTATGTAAGTGAACAACACCTGTCTGGTATGCCATCATTACTTCATTGACATCCTTGAATACGTGTCCTTCATTCTCACTGTATCTTCTCCATCTTGCTGCTTCAGTCTTTTCACCAAGTTGTTCTAAAGCATCTGCCTTCTTCTTGAACTCTTCAGCTGTTTCTTCCATGTTCAAGTAGAAGTTACCTAATACTAAGTCCTGTCCAGGTGTAACGATAGGCTTACCATCCTTAGGACCTAAGATATTGTTAGAACCTAACATCAAGACTTCAGTTTCAGCTCTTGCCATCTCACTTAATGGAAGATGGACGGCCATCTGGTCACCGTCGAAGTCCGCATTGAACGCAGGACATACTAACGGATGCACACGAATTGCACGACCTTCAACCAAGCGTGGGAAGAATGCCTGAATACCTAAACGGTGAAGTGTAGGTGCACGATTTAAGAATACTGGGTGGTTCGCAATAACCTTTTCCACAACATCCCAAACACGTGGATCTTGACGACCAATCAACTTCTCAGCTGTCTTAGGGTTAGACGCAATCTGTAAGTTTACTAATTCGTTAATTACGAATGGCTTGTATAAATTAATTGCCATTTCCTTAGGTAATCCACACTGCCACATCTTGAGGTATGGTCCAATTGCGATAACAGAACGCCCAGAGAAGTCAACACGCTTACCTAATAGGTTCTGACGGAAGCGTCCCTGCTTACCCTTTAAGGAGTGAGATAGAGACTTGAGTGCACGTCCACCAGCACCTGTAATTGCCTTGGAACGACGACCGTTATCAATTAACGCATCAACAGCTTCCTGTAACATACGCTTTTCGTTTTGAACGATAATTGCAGGTGTTCCAAGTTCAAGTAGCTTCTTTAAACGGTTATTACGAGTAATAACACGACGATATAAATCATTTAAGTCAGAAGTAGCGAAACGACCACCATCCAACTGTAACATTGGACGAAGATCTGGTGGGATAACCGGTAATACAGTTAATACCATCCACTCTGGCTTGTTTTCAGAATTACGGAATGCTTCTACTGTTTCTAAACGCTTGATTAGCTTCTTGCGCTTATCGCCAGTAGACTTTTCAAGCTCTGCCATAATTGCTGTATATTCAGCTTCAACATCACATTGTTCAAGTAATGTCTTAATCGCTTCTGCACCTGTTTGCGCAACGAAGCTACCAGCACCATAAATGGCGTTATTTTCACGGTATTCTCTTTCAGAAAGAATCTGCTTGTATTCAAGCTTTGTATCACCTGGGTCAGTTACAATCCAGGATACAAAGTATACAACTTCTTCCAATGACTTAGGCGCTACATTTAATAGGAGTGCCATACGGGAAGGAATTCCACGTAAATACCAAATATGTGCTACTGGAGCTGCTAATTCAATATGACCCATACGTTCACGACGTACGCTAGCCTTTGTGATTTCAACACCACAACGGTCGCAAACTACGCCTTGGTAACGAATCTTCTTGAACTTTCCGCAAGCGCACTCCCAGTCCTTTGTAGGCCCGAAAATGCGTTCGCAGAATAAACCATCACGCTCAGGCTTCTGAGAACGATAGTTAATTGTTTCTGGCTTCTTTACTTCGCCATATGACCAAGCAAGGATTTTCTCTGGTGATGCCAGACCGACTTTAATCGCTGTAAAGTTATTAATATTCATCTAAGCATCCTCCTTATTGATCTTCTTCCCCGAAGTCATCGAACCCTACGGTCGCTGCTTCAGGAATTTCTTCATCTAATTCATCTTTGATTGTTAGATCTTCGTTTGACTCCGCATCATTTACAAGTGTAGATGGGTCGAAATCAAGAGTTGTTTCTTCCTTGAGTTCTTCCTGTTCCATCTGCTTGAGATCCATCTCATTGCCAGCGTCATCCATCATGCGTACGTCAATCGCAAGAGCCTGTAATTCGTGTACTAATACACGGAATGATTCAGGGATACCAGCTTCTGGCATATCCTTACCCTTCACAATTGCTTCGTATGTCTTTGTACGTCCAGCAATATCATCTGACTTCACAGTCAAGATTTCTTGTAATACATGAGATGCACCATATGCTTCAAGAGCCCAAACTTCCATCTCACCAAATCTCTGACCACCATTCTGTGCCTTACCACCTAATGGCTGTTGTGTAACGAGTGAGTATGGACCAGTTGCACGTGCATGTAACTTATCATCGACCATGTGTGCAAGCTTAATCATGTACATGACACCAACTGAGATACGATCATCGTATGCTTCACCTGTACGTCCATCGTATAGAACATACTTACCATCTGGTGAAGAGTTCGATTCCTTCATAATGTCACGTAGGTCTGTGTTAGATACACCATCGAATACTGGAGTCGCAAACTTGACACCCAACTGCTTCGCAGCGAATCCAAGATGAACCTCCAATACCTGTCCGATGTTCATACGTGATGGTACACCGAATGGGTTCAACATAATGTCGATAGGAGTTCCATCTGACATGTATGGCATATCTTCAACTGGATTGATACGAGAGATAACACCCTTGTTACCATGACGTCCAGCCATCTTATCACCCTCAGAAATCTTACGTTTCTGAACGATATAAACCTTAACAACTTCATTTACTCCTGGTGGAAGTTCATGGTCTTCCTTACGTTTGAATACGCGGATACTGTGTACAATACCTGCACCACCATGTGGTACCTTCAAGGAGTTATCACGTACTTCACGTGACTTCTCACCGAAGATAGCCATCAATAACTTCTCTTCTGGAGTTTGGTCTGTTTGACCCTTAGGAGTAACCTTACCAACAAGGATATCTCCTTCCTTCACTTCTGCACCGACCATGACGATACCACGGCCATCAAGGTTGCGGCATGCACTTTCAGCGACGTTAGGAATATCGCGAGTAATCTCTTCTGGACCTAGCTTCGTTTCACGGCATTCAATGTCATATTCTTCGATATGTACAGATGTGTAGTAATCCTGCGATTGCATCTTTTCAGACATGATAATCGCATCTTCATAGTTATAACCATGCCATGTCATAAACGCGATTGTAACGTTTTGACCTAAAGCAAGTTCACCATTTTCCATCGCTGGACCATCCGCCAAGATTGTGCCACGTTCAACACGCTCACCATCCCAAACGATAGGTCTTTGATTTAAGCAAGTAGAAGCGTTAGAACGACGATACTTCGTTAGTTCATATGTCTTCTCATTACCGTTATCTTCTGCCACAACAACCTTTGTTGCGTCAACATATGTAACAACACCTGGACCTGTCGCAACACAAGCAGAACCTGAGTCACGCGCAATCACGTGTTCCATACCTGTACCAACAAATGGACTATGTGGGTTCATCAGAGGTACGGCCTGGCGCTGCATGTTGGCACCCATGAGGGCACGAGTACAGTCATCGTTTTCTAAGAACGGAACACACGCAGTCGCTACAGAAACAATCTGACGTGGAGATACGTCGGCGTAGTCTACTTGGCTACGGTCAACCATCACAGTTTCACCCTTGATACGAGCGATAATCTTATCACCTACAAGGTGGCCATCCTTAATCTCGTTTGCCTGTGCAATTACGTGATCATTTTCTTCATCCGCTGGCATGTACTTAATTTCATCCGTAACCTTGCCATCCACAACCTTACGGTATGGAGTTTCGATGAAGCCATATTCATTTACCTTCGCATACGTTGTAAGGTAAGAAATCAAACCGATGTTTGGTCCTTCAGGTGTCTCAATAGGACAGATACGTCCATAGTGAGAGTTGTGAATGTCACGCACTTCGAAGCCTGCACGTTCACGTGTAAGACCACCAGGTCCTAACGCAGAAATACGACGCTTGTTAGATAACTCCGCAAGTGGGTTTTCCTGGTCCATGAACTGAGATAACTGAGATGAGGAGAAGAACTCCTTAATCGCAGCTGTTAATGGACGGATATTTGTTAGTTGCTTTGGTGTTAAGTTTGCAGTATCTGCGATAGACATTCTTTCCTTAACAACACGTTCCATACGAGATAAACCAATACGGAATTGATTCTGGATTAATTCACCAACTGTACGGATACGACGGTTACCAAGCATATCGATATCATCTTGAGAACCTACACCATCGAACATTGTAAGTTCGTAGTTATATAGAGCATACATATCACTCATCGTGATTGTGTGTTTGTCATTTAATGGGTCGATACCAATCAAGTTCACTGGATGACCTTCCTGCATTACAGTAACTTCCTGTACGCAAGCACCTACCAACCAAACAGTTACTTCTCCAGAATGGTTTGTAGCTTCAGCCACGATTATTTCTTGATCAGCTGTAGAAAGCTTAGTCACTTCAACTTCCGGTAAGTAAGTTGGACACATCACTTCGCCATCAGCGTTTGTTAGATCTTCACCGTTTAATGTAACACGACCGATCTCAAACATACGGGAACCATAGTCAAGAACTGCATTGACATTATCGTTTGTCACCTTAACAGGAGAAGCGATAATACCAGCATAAACAGTTACCTGCTTGAATTCCTTAGCGATAGCCTTTACATCTTCTTCTGTTAGAACTGTACCCATTTCTAGTGTTGTACGTTCTGTCTTACCATCTAAATCAACCGCTAAGATGCGTCCTACCAAGCTATTCTTCCAAGATGTATCCATCACTGCTGTAGATGGATGCGAGAATGTATGTGTAAATGGTAACGCACGGCAATTGATACCTTTATCAATTTCAGCACGTAACTCATTTCTTAATTCCTTATCGATAACAACACCCTTCTTAACAAGAGTCTTGCCTTCAGCACTTACTAAATCCTTTTCAAGAGATAGGCCTTCCATACGGTCTAAGATACTTAGCTTCTTATGGACCTTATAACGACCTGCCTTTGTTAAGTCATATCTTCTGTAGTCAAAGAACTTAGCGTCCATTAAAGTAATTGCACCATCGATTGTTGCGATTTCATCTGCACGCTGATTTTCATACACTGTTAAAAGTGCTTCGTTCTTAGTCTTTGTCTTATCAGCCGCAAGTGTATTACGCACCTCTTCGTAGTTTCCGAAGATAGCTGTATACAATAACATGTAGTCGTTCTGGAATTCACGTTCTTCTTCTGGCACGATAACATCAGAATTTACAGGCAAGTTTAATGCCTTTAAGAACTTCTTCATGTTTGTTGTATCAAATGCGTTTTCACCACGTTCAAGGTTCAAGGATAAACCAATTGCCTTAAATAGGATTGAGCTTAATACTTTTCTTCTGCGGTCAATTGATACGTTTAAAATACGGCCAAGTGCAGCTTTCTTGTCATCACTCATGAATTCCAACCATGTTCCACGGCTTGGAATCAACTCACATTTGTATGTATCACGACCTGTGCGCTCTTCTGATTCAATATCAAAGTACGCACCCGGAGAACGAACAATCTGAGATACAATAATACGCTCAGCACCGTTGATAATGAATGTGCCTGTTGGCGTCATTAAAGGGAAGTCTCCTAAGAAGACCTCTTCATTCTTTGTGATTACTTCACCAGTTTCTGGATCCATAACTTCTAACTCCATCTTACCCTTAAGAGGAGCGCTGTAATTTACTTCTCTGTATTTGCATTCACTAATCGAATACTTTGGTTCCCCGAATTCATAATCTAGGAACTTCAAACGAATGTTACCCGCATAGTTTGAAATTGGATATACATCGTCAAATACTTCTTTAATACCGTCTCTTAGAAACCAATCAAAAGCCGCAGTCTGAATTTCTACTAAATCAGGTAGATCTAGACCACTGCTAACTTTAGAATAATCTCTACGAGTTGCCTTGTTGCCATAATGCACAACGTGGTATGTCTGCTTATTTTCCATTTGTTCGCCATCCTTTCGCCTGCACCGCCAGAAATGTCGAAAAAGGGTAGAATAACCCCATCCCTATTCGACTCTTTTGCAATTTACTATAATAAAACAACTTTTTTATTCCGTCAACTTCCTACTTTGCAAAATATAGTATCCTCGATCCTTAGAAATAACCTCGCAATTTCCGAACACTTCCGCAAACTTCTTCTTAGCACTTTCCGCGCCTTGCTGTTTACGGATAACCGCATAGATCGAGCCACCCACTTCTAAGTGGTCATATGCATCTTCGAACATTTTATAGATAATCTTCTTTCCGGTACGAATCGGAGGATTGGTGATAATAAAATGATATTGGCCTTTGATCTCAGTATATCCATCCGAAACAAGAGCAGTACACTCCACTTTGTTCAAGCCGCAGTTTAATTGTGCTAGTTCCACTGCACGTGGATTGATATCTGCCATTGTAACTTTACTACTAGGAAATAACGATTTTGTAATGATACCTAGCGTTCCATATCCACATCCCATATCCAAGATATTGCCATGGAGTTCTTCTTGGCTGATTGCTTTCAGCAAGACATAGCTGCCATAATCTACGCCTGTTTTTGAAAATACGCCGTTGTCAGTCGTAAAGATATATAAACGGTCTAAAAACCGGAAAGTATGTTCCTTCCGGTTCTCATCCAGATTTCGGTTATCGGTAAAATAATGTGCCATTAACCGTTCCTTTCTAATACCCGAAAAGCCGAACAATTTATTATTCGGCTTTTCATGTGTTTTCTGTTATTTTCTAGATTACTTGAATTCAACAGTTGCACCAGCATCTGTGAGCTTCTTCTTGAGTTCTTCAGCTTCTTCAGCAGCAACGTTTTCCTTGATTGTTGCAGGAGCTCCATCAACGAGCTTCTTAGCATCAACAAGTCCAAGACCTGTGATTTCACGAACAACCTTAATTACGCCTACCTTAGAGTCACCAGCGGCAGCTAATACAACATTCACTGTTGTAGGAGCAACTGCAGCAGCTTCTGTTGGAGCAGCAGCTGCTACTGGAGCAGCAGCAGAAACGCCGTACTTCTCTTCAATAGCCTTTACGAGTTCATTTAGTTCAAGAATTGTAGCTTCATCAAGATATGCTAGGATATCTTCCTGTGTTAACTTTGCCATGGATTAATTTCTCCTCTTCTATTTCTCTTTCTTAGGCAGCTGCCTCAGCAGCTTCTTTTACTTCTTCAGCAACCGGAGCAGCTCCGTTAGCTGGCTTTGCCTCAGCAACAGCATTCACAACACGTGCGAATGAAGATACTGGAGCGTTCAATACAGATAGCAACATGCTGAGCATGCCTTCTCTGTTTGGTAATGCAGAGAGTTCCTTTACTGTGTTGAGGTCAACAACCTTACCTTCAACAATACCACCCTTAAGAACTAATGCCTCATGCTTCTTAGCAAACTTAGCCATTACACGAGCAGCACCAGTTTCATCTCCACCGAATGCCAATGCGTTAGGACCTGTTAAGCAATCCTTAAGATCACCATATCCTGCATCTTCAGCAGCCTTACTTGCTAATGTGTTCTTATAAACCTTAAGTTCAACACCTTCAGCACGTAATGCTCTACGGAGTTCAGTAACCTCAGCAACTGAGAGGCCACGGTACTCGGCAACGATAGTGGATGAAGAGTTAGTGAATTTTTCCTTAATTTCGGAAACGACACCCTGCTTAGACTCTAATACAGTCTGATTCATACTTCACCTTCCTATTCTTTGTTATCGAATACACATTTAGAAAGAAAGCCCTCGCAGACAGCGAGAGCAAAAGTACATTGATATGAACTTTCATCTACCTCGGTAACCTTATTAAGCATACGCCGTTACTGTCTGTGGTATTTGATAACGAAGATATGATACCATGCATTTTTTGAATGTCAAGTTCCATTTGTATTATTATATATTCCCAAATCTTCTCTCTGATTGAATCTCTATTATCAACACCACAAAAATTTCAAGGTTGATATAAAGAAAAATATGCACCTTAAACTTCAAGAAGTTATATACTAAGAAAGATAGTTTTAAATGAATACAAAAATTCATTACAAGTATAGATTTTAGAAGGGAGCCTATCCATGAATCCACGAGAATATTTAGAGATACTTCATGTTGCAGAAAGATTGAAAGATACCCCACGGCATTGCACAACAAGTAAGAGACGAATTGAGAGCGTAGCCGAACATAGTTGGAGAATTTCCCTCATGGCCTTTCTTTTGAAGAGTGAGTTCCCTACTGCAGATATTGATAAAGTAATCAGTATGTGTTTAATTCACGATTTAGGCGAATGCTTTACTGGTGATATTCCAACATTCCTAAAAACCGATCACGACCGCGACATTGAAGATTCATTATTATCGCAATGGGTAGATACACTTCCTGAAAGCGTCTCAACACGAATGACAGAACTATATAGCGAGATGAACCAACAAGAAACCCTAGAATCTAAAATATACAAAGCCTTAGATAAACTAGAAGCAGTCATCCAACATAACGAATCACCGATTGATACATGGTCAGAGAACGAGTACGAACTCAACCAAACCTATGCATTTGATGTTGTACATTTTTCTCCATGGCTGACTCAACTTAGAAAAGAGATTCTTTCAGATACACTGACTAAAATTGATTCTGAAACCAAAGAATCATAATCTATGCTTCTATAACGTATTTTAAATATTCCAAAACACTTTAGATGCCAACAAATCTAAAGTGTTTTTATTTCCTATTCAAACGAAGCATCTAACATCCAAACTTAAATTGGTTTCTTAAAAACAGTAAAGGATGTGACACAATGCCACATCCCTTATCGCATAATTGCGGTTATGCTTTCTAGATTATTTATTACCTTCTGCCAATTCTTCTTCTGTTAATGGTTTCTTTGTGACTGCTAAGATGGCTACGATGATAAGCGCACCAATTAACATGTCTACTACGTACCAAACTTGTCCTTCAATAACACCAGTAATTGCAACAATACCACCAAACGCCACAACGGAAGATACACCATGTACCATACCTAATGCTCCAGCGATTGCTGTACCAATTGCACATGCAATCCAAGTATGTTTGAAGTCTTTACCTGCAAATGGCCATGCACCTTCAGTGATACCACCTGAGGATAGTAAGAATGCAGAGATACCTACAGAACGATCTGCCTTTGTATAATGCTTTCTTAAGATAAATGACGCAAGACCCATACCGAGTGGAGGAATTGCACAACACATACGGAATACACCGTTAGGTCCATAAATACCTTCAGCCATTAATGCAAGTGTAAATGCTGTGGCAGCCTTTGAACATGGTCCACCAAAGTCAGCTGCTGCTAATAGTCCAATTCCAAGTCCTAATAAGATTGCATTTGTTCCACTTAGGCCATTCATTACATCAACGATAACCTGTACAAACGCATTGATAGGTCCTGTTAAAACATAGATGTAGAAGATACCAACGACAAATGTTGTTAATAGAGGAATAAAGAATGTAGGCATCATTGGTTTCAAGGAATCGATAACCTTCCAAGTCTTCATCCACTTAACGAAGTAACCTACGATAAAACCTAATAGTAATGCACCAATAAATCCTGTGGATAACTGATCTTCACCAATAGGATTATTTGCGACATAACCCATAATCAAACCTGGAGCTAATGCAGGTTTACCAGCGATTGCGTATGCGATGTATCCGCAGATAACCGGAACCATCATGGAGAAGCCGGCAATACCTAAGCTATACACATTCTGCCAGAACTGATTACTTGGAATAATTGCGCCATTCTCGATATGACCTGTAAATAAAGTAAACGAGAATAACATACCACCAGCGATAATAACCGGTAAGAAATATGAGATACCTGTATTAAATGCTTTAAAGATACTACGTCCAGTTTCTTTCAACTTATTATTCATCTCACTCATTTGCCAAAGCCTCCGCTCTATCAATTAATTTCTTGATGTCTTTGATTGCTTGTGTTGGATCAACTTCGATAACTTTACCCTCATCACGTTTTTCATCAAAGCGTTCATCACCTTCAATGCCAATTGCGATAGCTAGAATAACGACATCAGCCGCATCAACTTCATCTTGTTCCAACTCATTATTGATACCCATACCACCTTGTGTTTCAACCTTGCAGTCAATGCCTCTCTTCTTGCATTCTTGCTCGATTGCTTCTTGTGTCATGTACGTATGTGCGATACCTGCTGTACATGCACTTACTGCTACTAATTTCATGCTTCCATCTCCTTTTCAATCGATTTCAAAAGTTCGTAAGACTCTTCAGGACTCTTGGTATTTAAGAATTTTTCGCGGAAATCTTCATGCATTAAATTCTTACTGAGTTCTGCCAGAATCTTCAAATGTTGCGTAGATCCTTTATCAGCAGGTACACCAATCATCATCATGTGTTCCACCCTGTCTTCTCCATCTTCATTTGCCCATGTACATCCATTCAGGAATTTTACGTAGATAACAAACGCTTGATTGACCGCAGCTGAGATTGCATGTGGAATTGCAATACCATAACCAATATAGGTTGCGATTACGTTTTCACGGTCAATAACAGCCTTAGCATACTCATCGTTATTATTCACAAATTCATTTGGTAAATGTGCAATATCTTCAATTGCCTCATACTTGTCACGATAAACTTTATCCGTGAAAATCGTTAATTCTTTTGCAAACATTTTTATCTCCTTTCGCCTGTATCTACATTGTCCATCTATTCAACAATCAAGAACAGTTCACTTTTTTCAATTTAGAAATGGAAATTCATTATACGGATTCTTCTTCAATCTTTAAGATAATTTCGTGTAACTTGTCAAAACTCTGTGTACGAATCAATTCCTTTGTATATTCATCAGAACTTACAATCTGACTGAGTACTTTATAAAATGCAGGCATGGTATCATCACCCTTCTCCTTCATGGATAGCAGGAAGATAATCTGCACCGTATCCTTATCCCATTGAATTGGTTTTTGTAAGATACCAATCTCCACAAAACTTTCTTTACCCATTGGGTGGATTGGATGTGGTATCGCAACCATGTTTCCAAATGCGGTTGCACCAACGCTTTCTCTTTCAAGCACAGCTTTCTCAAAATCATTTGAGATATCTACTTTCTTCTGTGCTTGCATACACAAGAAATGGATCACTTCTTCTTTATCGTTATATGGTAAATCCCCAAAGAACATATCCTCACGGAAGTAGTTGAAGATTTGTAAGTCGCGTGTCTTTTGAATCATCGCATGAACATTTTCAATTGCGCTCTTGCCTAAGAAGGCATTAACTTCAATGACCGGTTGATTTAGTTTTTCTTCAATTGGCACAGTCGTCAGAATGTAATCAATACCCTCAAGATTCTGACTATGCAATGTATTTAAACTAGCTGTACCAACTACCTCTAGATTCTTGCCAAACTTCTCTTCAATCTGATAGCGCAAAAGTTCTGAACTTGCACGTCCACTTCCACAGACAATTAGCACTTTTTCTTTCGTCTGTTTCTCACGTTTCTTCTCTAGTGCAACGTTAAAGTGTAGTGCAATATATGCAATCTCATCTTTACAGATACATCTGTTATACATTTTCTTTAACACACCGCAGGCAACAGTAGCCATTGAGTACGCAAGCACAAAGTGCTCACGAATCTGATTCGCTAGTGGATTATAACTTGCAATATGATTCTGTAATCTGACTTTAAACGGTATGACGTGTAGGGATAACAATGTCGCAAGTTCAAAATCATAACGCAAATCAATACGGAAGGTTTCATTGACCGCTTCCAGCATTGCCAAAACAATCTCAAAAGTATCTTCATCCACAACCGAACTACTCTGTTGCCCATTATTCAAACGGATAATCTTCTTACTGCTCAAATGCATTAGCACGTAATATACTTCACTATCCGGAAACTTTACATCAAATTCTTTTTCGATTTCTTGAATAATAGCATTGGTCATCGCAAGGTCACTATCATTTTTCATCTGCTGTTCTGTCTCTTTACCAAGGGGGATCACTTTACCATCTAGGATGCGCTGAATTGCGATATAGATATGGAAGGTTAAATTGTTGAGTGATAAATCAGATATCATAAAATTGTATTTAACAACTTTATCTGAAATAATTTTATGGATGCTATCTAGCTGATTATTTTCCGGAAGTTGTTGAGTATAAAACGGTTCTTCCATTTGGATTCGAGTTAAACATAGACGATACTGCTGTTCACTGCCAATTGCACGCATGCCTTGATATGCACGATAATCAATCTCAATACCAAAATCCGCAAGAATATTGCGGACAGTCTTCATATCATTCTTTAGTGTTGCACGACTGATAAACATCGCATCCGCAAGATCATCCATGCGCACACTTTCATCAGAAGTGAGTAAGGTTTCTATAATCTGGCGAATACGGTCTTGAGTTGTCAAAACTCTTTCTCGATTACTTTCGATAGACTGCAAGTAATCCTCTAGTTTTTCTTTATCTTGAATCGAAATTGAAACACCCTTACGTTCCGTCTTGATACTTGCCCCATTACATACAAGCACATCATTAAGCACTTCTATATCATTACGAATTGTACGAGCAGTCACACCAAAAAGATTCGCAATTTCTCGAATTGATTTTCTGCGATCATTCTCCTTCACTAATAAGAAAAGTAATCTATCCTGTCTATCCATGCTATAAACCCTCTATTCTAATTATACGTATTGTCCAAAAAACCTTCAGACAATATGTTTCCCATAAAAAGGTGAAATTCATTATCTCTTGCATGATATACTAAACATATGAAAATTACAGAAGGCTACATGCCATATTTAAACTACCAAACCTACTACCGTATTGTTGGCGATATTACCAAACCCGCTTTAGTTCTATTACATGGTGGCCCAGGTTCCACGCATAACTACTTCGAGCTGCTTGATTCACTTGCATGCGATGATTATTGCGTCGTCATGTATGACCAAATAGGTTGTGGAAATTCCTACGTTGATAGTCATCCTGAATTATGGACACCTGAAACTTGGGTCAATGAGTTAATCGCATTACGCAAGTATCTCAACTTAACAAAGATTCATCTCTTAGGTCAATCTTGGGGTGGTATGCTTGCGCTAGACTATGTATTACATTACAACCCTACTGGTATTGAATCACTGATTCTATCTAGCACATTGTCTTCCGCTTCTCTTTGGGCAAGCGAACAACATCGCATGATTCGCTTCATGTCCGAAGCTGATCAACGTGCGATAGAGATTGCGGAAAAAACAGGCAATTATGAAAGTGAAGATTATATTATCGCAAATACCCACTTCATGCATGCACATTGTGCAGGTGTATATGAGGTTGGCAAAGCCCCTGATTGCTTAACACGTCCAAAGAAGACAGGGAAAGAGGCCTACCTCTATGGTTGGGGCCCAAATGAATATACACCAACCGGAAGTCTTGCAGGTTTTGAAGTAACGAATGAATTAAAGAATATCAATATTCCTACTCTTATTATATCTGGAACAAATGACTTATGCACTCCACTCGTTGCTAAGACAATGTATGATAATATCAAACATGCAACATGGCACTTATTCCCTAACTGCCGTCATATGGTCTTCGCCGAGGAAACCGATCAATACATCCAATTACTACAATCGTGGTTAAAACAAACTGAAAGTGTATCCCATTAACACAGGATACACTTTTTCAAATAGCTATTCTAGTAAACTACGATCATTGATTCCAAGCAAAATCAACTTATTTCCCTTAGGAATCCTATTGAACTCCTCTTTTGAGAGTTTCTTTATGACTAATTGATTATCTTCCCATGTCAGTAGCTCAATCTTGAGAATTTCATGTGTACTACGATTCCTTTCGGTATAGACCAGCCCTTTGTGATCCTGTAATAGCGTAAACCATCCATATGTTTCAGATGGACTCAATTTCATTTGAGATGGATTATCTATCTGGAAAACAGCATCCGAGGCAATGCATGTTTGGGTTTCTGGATCATATCCAAAAATCTTGGCCACTGCAATAAATTGAGCATCATAGAACTTCTCCACAATCAATTGTGGGATGTCATGATTCAGATACACGATGCCATACGCTACATGATCTGAGACTGTATCGTCCATACCAAAATCATATGCATCAATGTTATCTAACAATTCATTGTATGCATGTAGTGCTTCTGTCACCTCCGGAGAAACTGTTTCCTTTGGTTCAGGTGTTTCTTTCTTTTGTTCTGTAACGGATATGGATGTTGTTTGTGTACTACGGTTGGTTGATGCTGTGCATGCAGTAAGTAAAAGTGCACCTACACACGCTAAGATTCTACACATTTTCTTCATGAGTATTTCCCTCCCCTATGTGTAAAACTATGCAATCACTCCATCAGTTATCTACAATCGTTCAATTTACTATTTCTCCACAATTAGTAAATCCGCAAAATCAGTTTTCCAACCTGTATTTTCTGATAGAGGAATTGTAATACTCTTTTGTAGAGTCAATGTATCCGCATCAAATTCTAAGATTTTTCCTAATTCCGTTGTTTCAGAGTTTGGTGTTACGATTGCTGCTGCTTTATTTCCTAAATAACGAATTCCATGTAGTTTATATTCTGTATTTGTAAATAGTTTCGCAAAATCAGTTCCAGATAAATCCTTATCCGATACTAGTTTTAGGTCAGTTGTGTATTCCAATAGATGGTTATCTTCTGTCACGACACGGATAGAATCACCATACGTATAAGCAGTAATGATTCTCTTTGTATCTAGGGAAACAGTGTTTGCCTCTAACGTATCTGGGTCCATACTTATTAAACCGGCCATCTCAGGTAGATCTTTTCCATCCATAAAACGACTATGATGAGGATTTTCAACTGTGATGATTTTGCCATTTACGTATAAGAGCTCTTCAAATTCAACGGAAGTATGATACCAATAATCCACAAATTGGACTTCATTTGTTTCTTCATCTAGGTAATACAATTCATATCGATCTTGAACCATGTCATACCCTACAAAGTAGAGCTTTGTACCAATTTCAACCGCATGATAAATCGCCGCATGAATCACTGGCGATGTAACTACCTTATGATTTGGATTTGTGTATTGAATAGTATTACGTATTTCACCTGTTGATCCATCATCGATAGTAATGACTTCAATTCTTCCGTTCATTCCATTAAGCGCAAAATTTACAGTATATATATTTGAATCAAACGCACCCTTGGACATAGAGAATGTTGAATATCCTGATGAAGATTCAAAGAGTAGAGATTTATTTCCACCGAAAGAATATACACGGAAGGTATTCCCCTCTTGGAATAATCTACCTGCTGTGTATACTTTATCGCTGAATTCTAGTTGTTCTTGGTCACTACTTGCAAAAATAATCTTTGTTTGTGGATTCATCTTTCCATTTTGATGAATGGAGTAGAAGCTTACAACGTAGTTGTATTTCGTTAAATCTTCTCCCGATTTCTTACTCTGATGATTCCAAGTATATATTCCCAGGGAAATAACAATTATTCCGATAAGTGATAGAATTAGAATTCTGCTCTTGTTCATGTTGTGAATCAATGAATATTCCTCCTTAATGAATTTACTCAATCACTTCTATCTCATGTGGATAGTGGTTTAAAACCTCGCAACCATCCTTTGTAATCAAAACCAAGTCTTCAATGCGACAACCCAAGATACTTGGATGATAGATTCCCGGTTCAATTGAGAAAGTATTTCCTTCTACCGTTAAATCTGTAAATGCTTGTGATACATCTCCATATTCATGTGTTTCTGTACCAATAAAGTGTCCAAGTCTATGTGTAAAATCTTCTCCAAAGCCACCTTCTGTGATGATGTTTCGAGCAACTGCATCGATATCGCAAAGTCTTACCCCAGGTTTACAATAGTGTTCTGCACTTTCATTTGCTTTGCGGACAAGATTATAGACTTCCACTTGTTCTGGAGTTGGATATTTCTTGTAGAAGAAGGTTCTTGTCATATCTGAACAATAACCATTTACAATACAGCCAACATCGAAGAGTACCGTATCACCTTCCTGTAATACCGTATCATCTGGCATGTGATGTGGATCAGCCGCATTCTTACCAAAGGCAACGATAGGCTCAAATGAATATCCACTTGCACCAAGTCTTTGGTAGATATCTAACATCTGTGACGCAACCTCTAATTCTGTTACACCTTTGTGTATCAGTTTCTTAAACTCTGCCATTGCTAAGTCATTGATATGAGACGCAGCACGCATGAGTTCTTGTTCACGAGCATCTTTAATAGCACGTGTATGATCAACTGCATAAGAGCCAAGTTTAAATTCTGCCGCAATTTTCTCTTCCATCATAGGGATTAGGAATCTAGCAGGCATGATTTTATCTACACCTAAGCTACTATTTTTATCGATAAACTGCGAAATGATATTTGTAATAGTATCTGTATCTTTATAATACTCTACTCTTACGCCAATCTCATCAGAGAAACGAAATAGCTGATTTAAAATCAAAACCGGTTTAATTCCTTTGCCAATCAATAATCCCAGAAATCTTTCTCCTGGTTCTATTTTCTTTCCACAAAGATACGCAATAGAAATTGGATCTATAATCAGTAAACAATCAGTTGTCATCTTCTCAATGACACGACTTAGTCTTCTTTCATCTAACATAGTATCACCTCTAACTTATCCCTATTTTATCACGTTTTTTGATATTCAAATTTGACGTTCTACTGTTGAAGAGTATTCGAATCAACACTATAATTTTCTTATAACTAGTAATAAAGGAGATTTTTATGAGCGTTCTTGGTTTATTCAAAAAGGCACTAACAGGCGCATCTGACGAAGATAACATCAAAAATAAAGCTCGCATGCGCGAAATTTTTAATGAAGCCGTCCCAAATGGCGATGATTATCAACTGGTATATTGTCATTCCGAAAATTACCATAGTGCTGTAATTGCGTCAGTTACTCATCATTACAACTTTATCGTGGGATATAAAACTGGTGAAGTGGTTGTTATCTATGTTGACCCATCTCTTTCCACTTATGACCAACCAGTATTCTTTAATAAAGACAATGGTTCATCAATACGTACATCTATGGGATACTGTATTGCAGAAAGTCCTGCGGCATCCTTCCAACTTGAACCAATTACTTATGAACCAGGAATTGGTGAACGCGCAAAGTATTGTGTTTCCGTAACTCAATCAACCGAAGAAGTATCCACATTCCGCAAGTTCTTTAAACAAGGTTTCTAATTAAAATCTTCATATACAAAAAAACTCACATCGCTGTGAGTTTTTAAATTACTTATTCAACTGTAACTTTGATACCAGGACCCATAGTTGTGGATACTGTTACACCCTTGAGGTATGTACCCTTAACTGTTACAGGTCTAGCCTTTAAGATACGGTCATATAAAGCCTTGAAGTTTTCAACAAGAGCTTCTTCAGTGAAAGATACCTTACCGAATAATACGTTGATGTTTCCATCCTTGTCTACACGGTATTCAACCTTACCCTTCTTGATTTCATCAATTGCCTTAGCAACATCCATTGTTACTGTACCTGTCTTAGGGTTTGGCATTAATCCCTTAGGACCTAAGAGCTTACCTAACTTACCTAACTGACCCATCATGTCTGGAGTAGCTACGATGATGTCAAAGTCGAACCAGCCACCTTGGATCTGCTGAATCATATCAGCGCCACCAACGAAGTCTGCACCTGCCGCCTTAGCTTCATCTTCCTTAGCACCCTGTGTAATTACTAATACACGCTGTGTCTTACCAGTACCGTGTGGTAATACCATTGCGCCACGAATGTTTTGTTCAGCCTGACGTGGGTCAACGTTTAATACGAAGCTAGCTTCTAATGAAGAATCAAACTTAGTTGTGCTGATCTTCTTAGCTAAAGCAATCGCTTCCTTGTAATCATAAACTTTAGCGCTATCTACTTGTTCTAACGCTGCTCTGTACTTCTTTCCTGCCATTGTTACTTAGCCTCGCCTTCTACTACGATACCCATGTTACGTGCTGTACCAGCAATGATGTTCATTGCTGCTTCAACGTCATTAGCGTTGAGGTCAGGCATCTTATACTCAGCGATTTCTCTTAACTGAGCCATTGTAATCTTACCGGCTTTAACTGTCTTTGGTGTTCCAGAAGCCTTGTTAATACCAGCAGCCTTCTTTAATAAGATAGCAGCTGGAGTTGTCTTGATGACGAAGTCGAATGACTTATCTTCGTAAGCTGTAATAATTACAGGAACGATGTCACCGTGACGATCCTTAGTTTTGTCGTTAAATTCTGTACAGAATTTAGGCATGTTGATACCTGCAGATGCTAGAGCTGGTCCTGGTTTAGCTCCACCAGCAGGGAATTGTAGCTTAGCTACTTTTGCAATTTTCTTTGCCATGTGGTTTTCCTCCTTATATTTAGAATCCACATGCAGTGGTCAGCGGACATTGCTATCCTCCCACGCATGAGCGCACTAAAAGTGCTTTTATATAATAGGCTAATATAGGTTTAGCGTCAAGACAAAAGATGCCAAACAAGCCTATTTACCGCTCATCTAAGCGTTTTTTATTCATTTGTTGTCACAAATTGAGAGTTATATAACTGACTATAGAATCCATTTTGTGCCATCAGTGTATCATGATTGCCCTGTTCAATGATTCTACCGGTATTCATGACAATAATTTGGTCAGCGTTACGAATCGTTGATAAACGATTCGCAACCACAAAACTAGTACGTCCCTTCATAAGATTGTTGAAAGCTGCTTGAATTTCAAGCTCAGTACGTGTATCGATAGAAGACGTTGCTTCATCAAGGATTAACATGTTGGGCTTACTTAATAATACTCTAGTGATACATAGTAACTGTTTCTGTCCTTGACTTAAGCTATCATCTGTCACAACTGTATCCAATCCTTCTGGCATACGACGGATAAACTCCCAACTATGCGCTTCCTTTGCGGCTTCGATAATTTCCTCATCGCTAGCGTTCTCTACACCAAAGACGATATTATCACGAATACTTGCATTCTTTAGCCATGTATCCTGGAGAACCATACCAAAGTTTTTACGAATTGATTTACGACTTACATCATAGATATTTTGTCCATCAATCAGAATTGCGCCCTGATTTGCGTCATAGAAACGCATCAACAGGTTAATAAATGTTGTCTTACCGCAACCAGTAGGTCCTACAATGGCTGTAGTTGTACCAGCTTTTGCGCTAAAGTTAAAGTTCTCAATCAGCTTTTGGCCAGGTAGATATGAGAAGAAGACATCTTGAATATCAATTTCGCCATCCTTTTCAATCAAGTCTAGTTCTGAATCTGCACTTTCGGCCGGAGCCTCTATCAATGTAAATACACGATCTGCACAAGCCATCGCATTCTGTAACTCTGTCACAACAGAACTAATATCATTGAATGGCTTCATATATTGGTTAGCGTAGGACAGTAATACCGTTAACCCACCAACTGTCAAGTTGCCTTTCATAATACTGTAGGAACCAAGTACTGCCACAATCGCATAAATCACATTATTTACAGCACGTGTGGATGGATTTGTAAGGGAACTAATAAATAATGCGTTCTGCGTATATTCTTGGAGTTCCTTATTCATCTTCTCAAAACATTTCGATGCACGCTTCTCATACCCAAATGCCTTTACAACTTTCTCACTACCAATCATCTCATTGATTAGTGCCGTCTGTTTTCCACGTGTACTTGTCTGCTTTTGAAATAAACGATACGAACGTGTCGAAATAAATCTTGCCACGAAGAAACTAACTGGCGTTAACACAATCACACAACAGGTAATCAGTACATTCTTTGATAACATAAATACTAACGTTGCGATGATTGTCACTATACCTGTAAATAACTGCGTAAATCCTAACAACAATCCATCTGACAATTGATCCACATCCGCAATAACACTTTGGACGATATCTCCTGTACTGTGTACATCTAGATAAGAAAGTGGAATACGTTGCATATGTCGCATCGCTTTGGCACGAATCTCTTTTACAGTCTGGTATGTTAAACGATTGTTGATGAGATTCATCACCCAAAGACTGATTGACGCAACCGTAATACAAATTCCAATATGAATTAATACCGAAAGAAGTTGTGAATAATGCACCTCACCTTGCTTGATGACTGTATCAATTGCGGCACCAAACAAGATTGGTACATACAGCTGTAATATTGCCGCAACAATCGATAATACAATACTAAATACAAGTAATATCTTATATCTTCCAATAAACTTTAAGACTTTCCCTAGGGTTTGGAATGATGTGTTCTTTTTCAT
>CALISH010000147.1 GCA_938041275.1 uncultured Solobacterium sp. | reverse complement strand
GAAACAGAGATGAATGGTCGCCATATTGATGAAATCATTGCTCGTATTCATCGTGAAGAAAAGAAAGAAACGGAATAGTTTGTTAAGCAGAGGAGAAATCTTCTGCTTTTTATTTTAGGGAGGGATCTCCTTGATTCACTATATAGAAAGTGAAAGGAGGTACTATGAGAAAGATTACCGTAGAACCAATGCAATTAGAAGCATGTGCCATGCGTATGGAGGAAAGAAACACATCCTATCTGAAGAATGTTGCGACATTATTTTCTGCTGTAGATGCAATGAATGCTGGTTGGCAAGGAAAAGATAACCTAGCATTTACTACCAAACTTTCCGCATTACAGTCAGACTTTAAACAACTATCGATTTTATGTACAGAGTATATTGAGTTTTTACGTAATAGTGCGCGTAGTTATCGTAATACGCAAGATGAATTAACAAGTCAAGCAGGAATGCTAGGAATGTAAAGGGGGAAAAATGAGTAATATTCAAATTTCATTAGCTGAAGTAAGTGATACAGCTGCTAAACTTCGTTCAACGAATCAAATGATGTACGATGATTTAACTGCAATGCAAAAAGAAATTACATCTTTAAATGGTACTTGGGTTTCTGATGGTGGTGAGGAGATTCGCAATCGTTTCCAATTATTTGCAAATCATTTCGAGAAGTATCGTGTACTCATTGATGCGTATGCAAAGTTTTTAGATACTACAGTTTCTAGTTATGATTCATTAGAAACAACGATTACAGGAAATGCGTCCGGTATTCAGTATTAGGAAGCTTGTCGTACTGCTTGTGTTATGTATGTTAGTTCCATTTGTTGGATGTAAAAAGAAGGTGACTGATACAATGACAAATGGTGAGTGGTTAACAGAACTAACTACACAAGCAGGTATTACTAGCTACCAACAAGATGAACCATATTTTTTAAATATTACGTCTAGTTCACCGTATTTTACAGTTGTTCAATCATCTGTTGAATGGGAACTATTAAACCCATCGAAAGCATTTAATCCTTCAGCTACATTAACAAGAGAAATGGTTGCGTATACGTTAATGAATCTCATCTCAAGAACACATGAAGGCTCAACTGATGCTATTAAAGACTTACAAGATTCTAGTTATCCAGATCAGGTTAAATCTGCTGTTGCGAGTGGTTTAATGAGCCTTGATGAGCGACAACGTTTTCGTCCAAAAGATGAAATTTCAAAAGAAGAGGCATTTGGATATTTGGCACAGGTTATTGAAATTGTTAATAACCGGAAATTTACAGATCCACAAACTAAAGTTCAATTGAAAGATGACATACAATTTACAGATGATGAGCCAAAACACATTGATAAAGAAGAATTAACGGCACTATTTGAATCAGATTCTTCTATAAGAAATGGAATGTATATCGCATATGATGATGCATATTATCGTGTAGTAAATTGTGAGTATACAAATCAAGGGATATTAACAACTTTAGAACAAGTGAATATGGAAGATGTTATTGAACAATTTGATATTCAAGGTGGTACAGATTTACAGTTTAATCATGCGGAAATATTTGATGGAAATGGAAATATTGTACAGGAAGGGACAGGGCAGAGTCATTCTCTGTCCCTAATGTCTACGACACTAATTAATCATACATTCGATATAAATGGATTCCGTGTATCGCTAAAAGGTACTACTAATTCTCTACATGCAGAAGTGTCTAAACAATTGAAAGTTGGTGGACTGTTGTATGCAAATGCCGCATTAGATAATTTACATATTCAATATAAATGGGATAAGGATGAAGATAGAATTCAATACGGTTATTTAAAAGCAGACTTTACTACTTCAGAGAATATTGGCTTACGGAATGGTATGTATAAAGAGTTATATGGAGACTTCTCAAAACTAAATCCCAAAGATTTTATAAATACAATACAAAATATTTTTAGTACAAAGCAAGAAGTTATGACGGATACGATTACGTTATGTACCGTTAAGATTCCTCTGCCAAATGCTCCTATGGTATCTGTAGTAATGAAACTGAATTTAAATATATATGCGACTGGTAAAGCTGAATTATCATTTGTACAAAATCATGTTTTGGGATGTGAGATTCGTAATGGTAATATGCGTATTCTTTCTGATCATAGTAAGCAAGCTACCGCATTAATTCGTGCGGAAACCGGTATCACTCTTGGTACGAACCTAGCATTACATGCATTCAATCAAAATATTATGGATGCGGAGATAGATGCAGGTGCCAAAGGCTATTTCAAAACTAGAACATATCTATATAACGAAGAAGGGAAAGCAGAACCATATGATATTGATGTGCAACCAGACCTTGTAGAAGAGTTATCCGAAGGAAATCCTGATATCAAAGTATGTACAGAACTAAATGCATATTGGATGTGTAATTTAAAATTGAATAGTAGTAATAGCCTAGCAGGAAGATTTGGGTTTGGCAGGAATATTCCGATTTTTAGTGAATCAAATGCCCCTCTGTTTCCAAAGGGAAAAGTTACCTATGAAAACTGGATGAGGGTTGATCATTGTAGTTGTGAGGATAGAGAAAAAGTACCAAATGTAGAAGCCATACAAGTTAAGAAGAGAATTACTTTAAAAGACTATTCATTAATTGCTGGTGTTGGTGTAAGTGCACGTATACAAGTGTCTGGTCTTCCAGAAGGATATACTGTTGAAGATTTAATCTATATAAGCAAGAATACAGATATCGCTGAAGTAAGTTTAGATGGAGAAGTAATTGGTAAGAAATCTGGTGGTACAGATATTCTGATACAAACGAAAGACAAAAAACATCTCGTGCATTGTCACATATTGGTCGTTGAGATAAATCGAAAATGATTTTATATACTGAGTATAAAGATGAACTATTCTTGATATTAGTTAATGAGAATCGAGTAGAACATACAGTATTCGGTTCTCATTTTACGTTATATCGAAAAGATAATAGTGTTGTAATACAGGTTTTAGAAGATGGTGTTTCTTACCTTTTGAATCGTGAACAATCGTGTATGATTCAGGGAATACGATTTACTGCTATACCCTTACTACAGGGATGGAATCAATTTAAGCCATATCTTTATCAAGATACAATTGTGATTGGTACAGTTATGAATGATATAACTGTTTCTACAGAACTATTAAATCGTAACGCTATTACGATACATTTCGATACAAAACAAATTGAAGTAAATTCTTACATTCATGCATATATGAATCAAAAGCGTATACATAATGTGTTTTATAAAGCAGGCGATTTACTTGAAACATATTATCTACGAATTCAATTTGAGGATGATTTTATCATTGTAAATCAACCATCAAATAGCAATTGTCACTTAAGCTACTTTACTCCTGAGACAACTGTATTATCTCCAATTAAATACGTAGAAAAAACAACAATCTATCAACCAGAAGTAGTCAATGAATATATATTGACAGTAGAAGAGCCTGAACATATCAGTCATTACGAAAAAAGGTCTGTTATCTTCTCTGTAGGTCCAGCAATCACAATGAGTTTAGCATCCATGAGTGG
>CALISH010000146.1 GCA_938041275.1 uncultured Solobacterium sp. | reverse complement strand
TGATGATTTGTTGGCGATTGAACCGGATTTTCATATCACTTTAAACCGTGAGTTTTTTAAATAGAAATCTCAATGAAATCTATATTAATAAAAAGCGCATCATAGATGCGTTTTTTAATGCATATAAAAAAGCCAACTTGCGTTGACTTTTTACACTTGTTATCTGTTGTAGAATTCGACAACGAGTGATTCGTTGATTTCTTGGTTTAATTCGCTTCTTTCTGGAAGACGTACGAATGTACCTTTCTTGTTTTCCTTATCAACTTCAACGAAAGCTGGGATAGTGATAGCTGATTCTAATGACTCAGCGATTGCCTTGATGTTACGTGCATTTTCACGAACAGCAACTGTTGATCCTGGCTTGATTAAAGCTGAAGGGATGTCTAACTTCTTACCATTTACTTCGATATGGCCGTGGTTTACTAACTGACGAGCAGCCTTACGTGTTCTAGCTAAGCCCATACGGTAAACGATGTTATCTAATCTACTTTCAAGTAAGATTAAGAAGTTAACACCTGCCATGCCTTCCATCTTGGAAGCCTTGTTGAATAAGTTAGAGAACTGACGTTCATTTAAACCGTACATGTGACGGATTCTTTGCTTTTCGCGTAACTGTGTACCGTACCCACCTAACTTAATACGCTTTGTAGGTCCATGTTGACCTGGAGCATAAGTTCTTTTCTTAAGCTCTTCGCCTGTTTCTAAGATGGAGAAGCTTAAGCGTCTAGCTTTCTTCCAAACAGGTCCTGTGTAACGTGCCATGTTTTGTTTCCTCCTATATATGGCTGAGAAACAATAACAGGTGCAGATCATCAATGCGGGGTGTTATCATGAGCCTTTTCACCTTTTGCAGCAGGATACTTAGGAACAAGTTTAACTGTTGATAACGCCTTGTGCATGACTCTACATGCTGCCATTATTTAACGCACTCGATATAATACCATTAGTGTGTATAAACGTCAATTGTTTTCACAAGTTCTATCAGAAACAATCATTTGTGAAACACAAAAAAGAATTATGGAAAGATATGTGAAAGTGATAAGGCATATGCCCAAATATATAGATGCTGTGTTAAAATAAGAAAAGATATTACAGGAAGGGTGGAAACATATGAATCAGATATTAACATTGTTATCAGATATCAGATTTATCATTGCCGTAGGTGCAATCTTTGTTTTACTGTTAATTATTTTAATTGTTACAACAGTACGTGCACGTCGCTATAAATCTGAGTATATAGAATTAGAGAATCGCTATCAGTCACTTAAGCAAATTCCTTTATCATTAAAGATGAATAAAGCAATTGCGGTAAGTAGAGTGAATCAGGATACAGTTGATCGTGTTAATTCAGCACAGAATAAGTTTGATGAGGTGCAGTCATGTATTTCTGCTTTAACAAGTAAGCTAGCAGACTTAGAACGTTATATTTCTGCGGGTACTTTATCAAAAGCTGGTAATGCAATCAAGGATATTGAAACATCTATGACGACTACTGAAGCGGATGCAAAGACACTTGAAAATATGTTGGATGCGATTCTTGCAAAAGAAACAGCGCAACGTGAAGAAGTAACTGCTTTGAAGAATCGTTTCCGTGCCCTAAAGGCACAAGCTGCGGAGAATGCGCCAAAGTTATACTTTGCTTGGCCTTTAGTAGAGCAGAAGGTTGTAGATACTGAGAAGATGTTTGCAACTTTTGAAGAATGGATGTTCTCCAGTGATTTTGATAAGGCAAACCGTGAACTTGTAAGTATTAAGGCGGTTATGGCTGAACTTGAAGAAATGATAGAGAATATGCCTTCATTATTAGAAGATGCTAAGGGCGTTATACCTAACATGGCTGAAGTTCTTCATAAGGATTATATTCACAATCGTAATCGTGGTGTTTATTTGAAACACTTAAATGTTGAAGAGAATCTTAATCAGATGACAGAGTCTTTACGTGAATCCTTAAAGCAATTAAAGACAGGTTCTACATTAGGTATTCGTGAAACGCTAGATACAATGAAGGCAAAACTTCGTGAAATGGATCAGGCTGTAAAACAAGAAGGCGAGAGCTTTGATGCAATTCAAGAATTATCAAAGGAATCTACAGCGCTTGCGGATGAAGCAGATAAGAATGCGGCTTATGTAAAAGAAGCATTTGCGAAATCATCATCACGTTTTGGCTTTGCGGATTTAGAAGAAAAGCTTGCAGAGCAGACAGCTCGCTTACAAGAACTTGAAACGAAGATGCCTGTAGTAATGGATAGTGTACGTAACTATCAAGTTCCTGCTAGTACAGTTGTTGGTTCCTTGAAGGAATTGAATGAAGAAATTGTTGCATGCAATACAGAATTTAAGAATATTCGTACACGTATTGAAGCTGCTTCTGGTGATGAAGAACGTTGTAAGAAACAACTTGTGAAGTTACAGATTGTTATGAATCAGATGCAAGTCAAGATTCGTAAGTATAAACTTCCAAATATTTCAGAAGCTTACGAAGATGATATGCGCCGTGCAAATGACTATATCCATCGTTTAGATAACTTGATGGTAGAAGTTCCGTTAAATATGCAGTTATTAAATGGAACATTACAAGAAGCATTAGACTTTATCTATAAGCTTTATAACAATGTGAATAACGTTGTTGGTACAGTTATGATGGTTGAAAATACGATTGTATTTGGTAACCGTTATCGTTCTACTTACGCAGATATTGACTCTGAGTTAACGCGTAGTGAATTAAGTTTCCGTAATGGTGAATATACACAAGCATTAACAACAGCAATCGCTACGATTGAGAAGATTCACCCAGGTAACTACGAATCCATGATCAAGGAGAATGCGAAGAGTGCAGCGTAGAGTGTATTTTGATGGCGCTTCTACAACAGCGGTTCACCCAGATGTATTACAAACATATAAATCTTTATTAGATAAGTACTACGTCAATAGTGAGTCTCTGTATGATGAAGGTAGCGAAATCAGTCGAATGATGGAAAAGGCCCGGAGTGCAATAGCCGGGCTTTTGGGTGTAAACAATGAAGATATTATTTTTACATCGGGATCTTCGGAAGCAAACTCTTCCGCAATCAAAGGTGTATGTTTTGCTCAACCTGGCAAGAAGCATATCGTCACAACGAATGTAGAACATTCATCTATCTTGAATGCATGTTTACAAATGGAACAGGTATTTGGTTATCGTGTTACATATTTACCGGTTGATGCTAGTGGAAAGGTTTCCTTACAACAAGTGAAAGATGCAGTATCTGATGATACAGCAATCGTTAGTATCATGGCAGTAAACAATGAAGTGGGTTCCATCAATCCGATTGATGAGATTGCAAATTATGTAAAGAAACATACACATGCTTATATGCATGTTGATATGACACAGGCAATTGGTAAAGTTGATGTAGATTTTAAAAACATTGATCTAGCATCTATCTCTGCACATAAACTAGAAGGTTTAAAGGGTAGTGGTATTCTTGTTAAGAAGGTTCATGTACCATTTGTGCCACTGATTAATGGTGGTGAACAAGAATATGGCATTCGTGGTGGTACTTCGAATGCTTGTGTAAATATGGTGTTTGCTAAGACACTCCGCTTCGCACTAGAAAATGGTAAGAAGTATCATGATTACATCACTACTTTACAGCATTCATTATTGAAGGGCTTATCTACAATACCTGGTGTTTTAATTAATCAACCAAGTGATGCAGTTAATAGTGTTATTAACTTCTCATACGAGAAGATTCCAAGTGAAGTGATGCAGAATGCATTAAATAAAAAAGGGTTTATGGTGAGCGCAAGAAGTACTTGTGCATCTAAATCCGATGATCCAAGTTATGTATTAAGCGCTATGGGTTATTCTTCCAGACGTGCAAGCTCTTGTATTCGTATTAGTTTAACGTATCATAATACAGAGGAAGAGATTGCTTCATTTATAGATTCATTAAAGGAGATTATTTCGCAATATGGTTAAGTATGATACAGTCTTGATTCGCTATGGTGAATTAAGCACAAAGGGTAAAAATCGAAGAGACTTTATTACTAGACTCTTCACAAATATTAAATATATGTTGCGGGATTATCCTGCGCTAACGTATCGTAAAACATACGATCGTATTTACATTAAATTAACGGATGAAGACCCAGCAGAAATTGAAACTAAATTAAAGAAGGTATTTGGAATTAGTTCATTCTCCTTTACAGAAAAGGTGAACAGTAATTTAGAAGATATCAAGCAAGCTTGTGTTCGTATCGCTAAGGAAAGTGATAAGAAGACATTTAAGATGATTACGAAACGTCATGACAAGAGTTTCCCACTTAAGAGTGATGGTGTAAATCGTGAAGTTGCTGGAGAGATTCTACGTAATACGGAATTAAAGGTTGATGTACATGAACCTGAATTAGCAATACATGTTGAAATTCATAGTAATGAAACCTACATCACATCCAGTAAGATTCCTGGTGCTGGTGGATACCCAGCTGGTATCAATGGTAAGGTATTGTTAATGTTATCTGGTGGTATCGATTCACCAGTAGCAGCGTATCAGTTGATGAAGCGTGGATTACATGTGGAAGCTGTACACTTTGCGTCTCCTCCATATACAAGTGAAAATGCAAAGAATAAGGTGTTAGAGCTTGCTTCACAAGTGAGTGAATACCAAGGCCACATGAAAGTACATATTGTTAACTTTACACAACTTCAGCTTGAAATCTATAAACATGCAGGAGATCCATATGCAGTTACATTAATGCGTCGTATGATGTTCCGCTTAGCAGATATGATTTCTAAGAAGTATGGATGTCTAGCCATCGGCACAGGTGAAAGTATCGGACAGGTAGCTAGCCAGACGCTAGAGAGTATCAACTGCATTAATACAGTTACGAATATGCCAATCCTAAGACCGCTTGTATGTTATGATAAGATTGAAATTATTGAATTGGCACGTAAGATAGGAACTTATGAAACATCTATCTTGCCATTTGAGGATTGCTGTACAATCTTTGATCCAAAGAACCCAGTCACAAAACCATCTGTAGATAAGAGTGTTTACTATGAATCAAAATTTGATTATGAAATACTACTACAACAGGCGGTAGATACACTAGAAACTGTAAATGTACAAGCTGTGAAAAAAGAAGAAGATTTCTTATAAAGAGGTGAAACTATGTCAAAGCATAATCAAGATATTCGTAATGAATTCAATGAAAAGATGCAACATTGTGCGACAATGGATGAACAAGAACTATTGGATATCGCAAACGTAACAATCGTCAAAGTTGAAAAAGATGATACATATAACACAAAAGCGAAGTTAAAGATTTTTGCATTATTCACATCACTCTTTAACTGTGCAGAAAATGAGCGTATGAAATACGTGAAGCGTATTTACGCAGCTTTAAAATAAATGATGATCGATAGGTATTTCTGTAATGAAGTACCTATTTTCTTTTGGTATAATTAACTTACAAATGATTTTATCTATATTTTATCTACAATGAGGGAAAGATATGAGAGATATTGATATTACTAATTTTAGCAATACGATTCTAATTATCTTATGGGTAATTTTGCCTAAACTGTATCGTATTTGGAAAAAGAAGTATATATTTTACGTTTATGATATCCCATTTGATTTATTGCCTATTTTCATCCTTTCAAATGGTTGGATGCGCTTTGTGATGTGGCTAGTAATTTACGCAGTATTTATGTTTATTTTAATGTTAAATTTCTCAAAGAGAGAAGACTTATTGTTCAGCAAGGGGCAAACATCACAAATAAACGACACAAATAATAAAAGTTGAAGTTGTTAATTTAGTAGAAATCATTGACGTAAAGGGACTTTACATGTAGTATATCTATGTTATCAGCCCTCTTGTCGAGGTCTGTAACCGCTCAGGAAAGGGTTAAGTACGTAAGTCCCCTTGATGGCGCGTCTTATGATAAATGTCAGGAGGTGTTCAAATTGTACGCAATTATCGAAACAGGCGGAAAGCAACTTAAGGTTGAAGTAGGTCAGTCTATCTTCGTTGAAAAGTTAGATGTTGAACCAGAAAGCACAGTCGTTATCGACAAGGTAGTTCTTGTTAGTGACGCAGCTACAAAGATTGGTACTCCATATGTAGAGGGTGCTAAGGTTACTTGCAAGGTTGTAAAGCAAGGCAAGGAAAAGAAGATCCATATCTTCAAGTATAAGGCTAAGAAGGGATCTACTCGTCGTAAGCAGGGTCACCGTCAACCATATACAAAGTTGACAGTTGAAGCTATCGAGGCTTAAGTCTCATGATTGATATCCGTTATACGCAGCATGGTAATCACATTACTTCATTAGAAATTAGCGGTCACGCTAGTTCTGCAGAAAATGGTAAAGATTTGGTATGTGCAGCAGTTAGCGGTATTACATTCGGGTTGTTGAATGCATTAGATGAATTAACCGATGTTAAGAATATGACAGTTGGTGATAATCTAATTCAAGTTAAAGTTGATAATCCTACAGCAGAAAGTGATTTGTTACTAGCTGCAGGGATTATTCAATTAAAGACAGTTCAACAACAGAATCAACGTTTTATTAAAATTAAAAAAATGGAGGTGTAAATACTATGAAGTTCACACTGGATATTCAGTTCTTTGCAAGTAAGAAGGGTGTATCTTCCACAAAGAACGGCCGTGATTCTGCCGGCAGAAGATTAGGTGCTAAGAAGGCTGATGGTCAGTATACAAATGCTGGCTCTATCATCTATCGTCAGAGAGGCACAAAGATCTACCCAGGCAAGAATGTTATGCGCGGTGGAGATGATACATTGTTTGCAACAGCTGCAGGTATCGTTAAGTATGAGCGTCTTGGCAAGGATAAGAAGCAGGTTTCTGTTTATCCTCAAGAAGCTTAATTTAAACAGTAATGGAATGCTCCTGACAGGTTCAGGAGCTTTTTTAAAGGAAAGGAGATTCCTTGATGATTGATTTGGTAAAACTACATGTAAAAGCAGGTGACGGTGGCAGAGGTTGTGTTGCTTGGCGCCATGAGAAGTTCTACGCTAATGGTGGACCTTTTGGCGGTGACGGAGGTAAAGGTGGCGATATTTGGTTCGCTGTTGATACGAATGAAACAACATTAATGAAGCTAAAGTTTACACGCAAGATTAAGGCTGGTAATGGTATGCCAGGATTAATCAAAAAGATGCATGGTAAATCAGGGGATGACATCATTGTGCCTGTTCCACTGGGAACGATGATTCGTAATGCGGCCAATGGTGATCTTCTAGCTGACCTTACAAAACCAGGACAAAAGGTATTGATTGCTCGTGGTGGTAAGGGTGGTCTAGGGAATATGCACTTTGCAACTTCGAGAAATGATGCTCCTGAATATGCGCAACCAGGTGAAGTTGGTGAAAGCTTAGATGTTCAGGTAGAATTACGTCTTTTGGCGGATGCTGGGTTAATTGGTTTTCCATCCGTTGGTAAGTCAACATTCTTATCCGTTGTAACAAGAGCCGATCCTCAGATTGCTGCATATCCTTTTACAACACTGGAACCAAATATTGGTGTTGTACAGATGCCAAACGGTCGTAGTTTTGTACTTGCGGATATGCCAGGCTTAATTGAAGGTGCTGGTGAAGGCAAGGGTTTAGGACACGAGTTCTTACGTCATATCAAACGTTGCCGTGTTCTGATTCACGTGATTGATATGTCTGGTACAGAGCGTAACCCTGTTGAAGATTATGAAATCATCAATAAGGAGTTAGCTACCTACGATTTAGCACTTGAAAAGCGACCTCAGATTGTGGCCGCAAATAAGATGGATGACGAATATGCACATATGTATTTGGAGGAGTTTAAAAAGAAGTATCCAGATATTAAGGTCTATGAAACAAGTACGTTAGAACATAAAGGTTTGGATGAAGTTCTCTATGCGGCACTTGCGGAAATTGATAAAGCTCGCGAGGTCGAAATGGAAACTCCTGAAAGTACAGAAGAGACTGTTGTATATCGTTATGAACCTAAGAAACCAGACTTTAAGATTGTCAAACTTGGTCCAGGTAGATTTAAGGTTGACTCTGAAAAGATCGATCGATTATTTGATACAGTTGACTTCGATAAGGAAGAAGAAACATATCAGTTTGCGATGACATTGCAGAAGATGGGTGTTGATAAGGCTCTTTATGAAGCTGGTGCACGTGATGGTGATCAAGTTATCGTAAATACCTTTATTATGGATTATAAAGAGTGAGTGATATGATAGCGTTTGTAAAAGGAAAAGTGGCATCATATGGTGCTGATTGGGTTGTGATTAATTGTCATGATATTGGCTATCAGATGGCATATCCACATCCTGAAAACTTACATCTAAATGATGAAGTATTTATCTATACATATCTTCATATTACGGAAAATGATATGAGTTTATTTGGTTTTGAAAGCCAAGATGAAAAGGCATTATTCTTAAAGCTTATCTCTGTTAAGGGACTAGGTCCTAAGACAGCGATGGGCATGTTAAGTAAATGTGGTTATCAATCCATCGTTTCTGCGATTGAATCAGGTGATGTAACACTATTAAAGACGATGCC
>CALISH010000145.1 GCA_938041275.1 uncultured Solobacterium sp. | reverse complement strand
ACCAGCGTTGAATGCATCTGCTGTTAATACAACAACTTCTGCTCCCTTGCTCTTTGCACCTTCTGCGACAGCTTCTGCCATCTTTTCTGTGTTACCTGTTGTACTTGTGTACACAACTGCTACTTTACTCATGATTTTTTCCTCCTTTAATTTAGACAAATCTAACTAACTGCTCTAAAGACATTCCTTTTTCAAAATGTTCCAAATATGCATATGTACATTTCTCATATATTTGGAATAGATGTTTTGCCATCTCTTCATTGCCATAAACTTTCCAAGTCCCGACAAGTTTACAAGGTTTACTATCCTCAATAAAAGCTCGAACATCTTCTGCTGGATACCCCAAGAAACATCCAATTTCATGCGGGAATGCACGCTGCCCTGATGATTGAATGCGTTGACTTAACACATCAATACATGCAGACATATCTTCGATAGGATAATCTCTTTCTTTTAGTATCGAAACAACATCTTCTTTAGATAAATCTGTCTTCAACCAAGTTGGTCGATATAGATAGATGAGTGCTCGATCTTTTGGATAACTGAGGACAGTCATTCTAAGATCACAATTTCTGAAACGATGATTAATTTCTGCAATCTGTTTCATTAACTGTTCTTTACAAGAATAACCACAGTTAAAAAGGTTCCCTGTTTTGACACCAGCTAATGTAGGTGCACAATGTTCTACAATGAGTTCTTCCGGCATAATTTTCAGTAGTTAGTTACACTAAACTAACTAAGTTAAATATAATACTTTTCGTTTTGCTCGTCAACTAATATTATCCGCTTTCAAAGCGCATTATAAAAAGGAAATACAAGATGTGTATCTCCCTGTAAATTTAGCTTTCTTTTTTCGCTCCAACTGGTATGACAAGTAGAATAACAGATACGAGGACTAGTATAATTCCAATCCATTGACGCATAGTTAATAACTCATGGAATACAATCACACCGATAAATAAACTTGTGAGTGGTTCAAATGTACTAAGTAGTGAAGCCTTCAAACCACCTGTAATTAATACACCATGCTGGAATAGTAAAACCGCAATAACAGATACCACTAACGCAAGGATAAACATGGATATCTGTCCCATTGGTTCTGTAACAATCATCAGCTGACCACTAGCGATGCCAATGGCACCTACTGCAATGGACGCAAATAAGTTAATCCAAAAGGACAGTACAGTCGGATCAATTTCATCAATTCCCTTTTGATCACAGGCAATAACATATACGCTATAGATAAATCCTGCAAGAATTGCGATAGCGACACCAACAATCTTAACTTCCCCTTGAATTGCGTTTAATAGGATAATACCTGCTAAACATAAAACCATACATAGTATTTGTTTCTTAGATGGAAATGCTCGGTACATCAAAATTGACAACAACATAACAAAGATTGGATGCGTATAAAACAGAATCGTTGCCATACCCGAATCCAAATGTGTATAGGCATTAAATAGCGCAACAGGAATTAACCCGAATGGAATCGCAATTTTTAACATTGGAATTATTTGTTTGTACTCAATTGAGAAGATATTCTTCTTCATGAGTGGCAAAATTAGCGCAAGAATGATTGTCGCGTAGAAACAACGACAGAACGCAACTGTAATTGGAGTTGCGCCATAGCTATATGCTATCTTTGTAATCAACGGCATTAAGCCAAACAGTGATGAGGACACGATAATCTGTAAATGTCCTAAGATGTTCTTATTCTTCATAATTTACTCCTCTTTCTTCAGAATGCGATATTTCGTTGTCCTTGAAAGATGCGCCATAATTTCAAAAATCATAGAGAAATATAGCTATTTTATCCAGACAAAGTGGATAAAATACTTTTATATTTTATTTCAAATACAACATTTTAGTACATGCATGGCAGAACATATCTAGTCTCCAAAAGCGACTTAAATATTACTATATCATGTAAAAATGAGAATGGAATTCTTTTTTCCACTCTCATTCAATTAGTAGTACAACTTTTCCCTCTTTGCGTGTTTTCTTAAGATCAATCACACGTTGATTTTCAGATCCGCGATACATCAGACGAAGATTCTTCTTCTGCCACATAAATGGTCCATCAATCAATACATCTAATAAGTCCAACATTTCATCAGTAACTTCAGTATGTCTTCTTCCACCCTTTACAAGGTCGCGTTCATAGACAAAGCCCGTATAACTCCATAAATCTTTTTCTGGATAGCGCTTCTTTACTTTACGAAGAAGTTTGACAAGTTCTATCTGATTCTCTGGTTCAAATGGTTCCCCACCAAGTAGTGTTAGTCCTTGAATATACTCTCTTCCTAATGCATCTAAGATATGATTTTCAACTTCTTCGGTATATAAATTCCCATAGCAGAAGCTCCATGTCTGTGGTTGAAAACACCCTTTACAACGATTTGTACAACCCGACACAAAGAGCGAGACACGCACCCCTGGACCATCCGCAATGTCATATTCTTTTATATTTCCGTAATACATAAATACCTCCTAGGATGCAGAGTCACGCGTAAAGTCTTTAATATATTCGCCCTTTAAGATACGACGGATACATAGAATAATTTTGAAAATAATATCAAAGCGTAAGAAGAAATATACATACGTTACAGGTAACTTCCAAACAAAAGCCGCAAGTAATCCCATTGGTAAGCCAATAAACCACATACAACCTGCATCAATACGGAATGCATAATGCATATCCCCTGCACCACGTAGAATACCTACAATCGCCGCATTTTCAATTCCTGTAAATAACATAATACCAGCGATAACAGTCATAAACTGATACGCAAGATTCTTTGTCTCAACTGTCACATTTGGATATAGAGATAATACTGGTGTTCGTATAAAAAGTACAACTCCACACGCAAGGATACCTACAAACGCAGATAATACCAAAAAGGTTCTACTGATTTGTTTTACACGTTCATAATCACCTTGTCCAACTGCTTTTCCTGTAGTAATCGTAGCACTTTTCGTCATGGAATAGACAAGAATCATTACAAATTGTTGGGCAACGCTCGCAATGGAAGCAGCCGCAACATAATCACTATTCATCCTACCAATGATGGCTAATTGTGTAGATACAGCTAAACTCCAAATTAGATCATCCCCAATCACGGGCAAACTTAAGTGGAAATATGTAGGAATCATCGTTTTATCAAAGTCGAAAATATCACGCAAGCCAAATCGAATATCCCTCTCGTGATAACGCGCATATATACTTGCACATACAAGTTGGAAAGCTCTAGCGACTATCGTACCAATTGCGGCTCCAACAACACCCAACTTTGGAAACCCAAAGTTTCCATAAATCAACAGATAATTACAGATTAGATTCACAAAGAAAGAGCCTGTATATACAGCTGCACTGATTTTAACATTTTCCTTTGCGGATAATGATGAGAAGTACCACATAGATAATCCATTCAATAAATATGAAACAACAACTACTTGAAGATAGGATACACCTAGTTCTACTAACTGTTCATCACATGCAAATATATGAATGATTTGTCGTGGAAATAACCAACAAGCTCCCATATACAGTACAGATACGACGATTACCGACCATAACATAACACTCATGATATGTTTGATCTTTTCGATATTCTTCTGTCCCCAATATTGAGAAATCATAACCGCCCCTGCAGAAGTCAAACCAAACGCAAAGACATTAAATATAAAATATGGCTGTCCTGCCAAGGTGACTGCTGATACAGCCGCATCCCCTAACGATCCTACCATAACGGTATCTAGCATCTGTACACAGAAATTTATAATCTCTTGAATCACAAGAGGTATCATCATCGCTACTAAGTGTTGATAAAACTGACGCTCTTTAATCATAGAATCCCCCTCTCATTTGGCTTTCATTATAGCATACCCATACATGCGTATCTTCTTCAGTAAAAAATATGTTCCTACATTTCTGTAAGAACATATCTTCTTTAACGTTTTGTCATCTCATTATATGCACGTTGATTTTCATTTGTATAGCCTAATAGAACAGAAGGATTCTTCATCGCAATTGTATTTAAGATTTCCTCGATTGCACCCTTCTTACTGAAGCCTGGAGGCGTTAGTTCCATCTTATCACCATCAACTAAACGACATAATGCATATTGATTTACGACTACAAAGTTTCTTCTCATGACATAACGATATGCCCAAAGAATATCTTCATAAGGTCTCATCATACCATTCTGCTTTGAAACTACATAGTTATCTAGAATGACACAATAGCTATCCTTATGCGTTTGTAAGTATACCTGTAATTCATTCCACGCTTCATATAGTCTACCTGTACTTTCAAGATATGCAATTGTATTTTCAATATTCTTATTTTTCTTATTGAGTTTAAATGCAGCCACCGCACCATTAAAAATAACCACAATGCCTACTAAGAATAATATTCTTACTGTATCCTTATCATATTCAACCCCATTAGAGAAGTAGTAAGAACCTACATACTTACGCATCTCTGCATTCGTCTTATTGTATGCATCAGCAATGGCTTTAATATGTTCATCTGACAAATACTTCTGTACACCATATAAACGATATGGCTTTGGTGCTAACTCTCCAGTTGTATCATCACTACGTGTTGACCAATAAGCTTGTTGGTCCTTCATCTGATTGTAGATACTTTGATCAATCTTAACGACGTTTAATAAACGGTCTGTATCAAGTGCTACATAGTAATAATCCGAACCTTGATAAGCACTATAATCATCAATTGCGATAATATCGATGTAGGTATATTTACCATCCCGCTTACTATCATCAGCATTAAACATCAATGCGCCGTTTTTATTTGCCAATAACTTTGGCATTACTCTTGGTAATGTCATCAAACCAATACCAATAATGCAAGCAATCAAAGAAAGAATAATCCCTTGGTTTCCTGCTTTAAAATACCTTCTAAATCCTTGCTTGATATCGTCCATAAAATCCCCCTCTTTAAACTATAATACTTATCTATTTTACCATTAAATAATGATGTCTTCCTCAACATTTTTATGATGAAACCGATGGATATACAGATATGTCTTTTCTGTAACGATAATTATGACACTTATGAGTACAGAAAGTATAAAGAATAACTGTATTGGCATAAAATCATAGGGAAACATTTTGGGTAATGCTTTTAAATAACCGTAGTTACTCCCCATAAAATGATTCACAAAAGAAATCACAAGATTCATCGTTACTGTATATAATAAAATATCTTTCATATTTAGCTCTGTTTTCTCTTGACATATAATTATAACTGCAGTTAGCCCTAATAAAATATGACTGCCAATATATGTAATATTGGTTATATGTGGCCATAAGAATGGTGAAGGATCAGGAAACGAAAATGCTATGATTGCGCCAAGTAATCCCAGCCATGCAAAGTAGCGCATCCACTTTTCTTTCTTCAAGAAGTAAGATACCGCAAGCATGATTGCGGATAATCGGCAATGATATAGAGGTAGTCCTTCCTTCATAAATAAGAGTGGGTTTCCAGAATACCAGATAAACAAAGCTGCTTGTAAGAATAATCCTAATAATAATGAAATCTGTAACAATTTTTTATTTTGTTTTTGCGTATACGCAAATAACAAAACTGCTATAAATACGATTCGAATGATAAAGATGGACATGTTATGAACCCCATCTGGTTCATAGCGAAAGAAATATGTCATGTAGTTAAACCTCTGCAATCTATTATAACAAAGATATTACCCTAATATAAAACAGAATTCTTATACATGCATGAATGCATGAAAAAACGTTATCACACGGATAACGTTTACTTGATATCTTTGGCTGCTTGTTCTCCTGCAAGTCTTCCAGATGTGTATGCAAATCCTAAAGTACCACCTTCAAAATCTACATATGCCTTTCCATACATTCCACCAGCATCTGCACCAGCAGCGTATAGACCTTTAATAACATTGAAGTCTTTGTCTAGTACTTGCATGTTTTCATTGATACGAATACCACCTAAAGTGCCTAGATTTCTAGCAACATACTTCACAGCGTAGTATGGGCCTTCTTTCACCTCAACAAGACGGCTTGTATTAGCAGCGTACGCATCATCATGTCCAGTCGCAATTGCTTGATTGTATTGATTTACAGATGCTTGTAAAGTATTCACATCCACATCCATTGCCTTAGCAAGTTCTTCAATTGTATTTCCTTTATATACAACCTTTGTGTCTAGAAGTTTATCTAATGTCGTTGTAAAGTCAACCGGTGTATGTTGTTGGGCATACATTGCGTCTGTGCTATTTGGTTCATTGAATTCCATATAGAATTGTTCATTTCCAACCCATGATGCATACTGATCTTCAATGACTGCTACACCACTTTGTGCAATCTTCTTGAGAATAGAACTATCGATGATAGCGTACTCATACTGTCCTGGTTGTTGTGCGATTTCTCCGCCATGTTCCGAGAATGAAGTTACCTTTGTTTCATCAGAATAACGCTGACCAAGTGCATTCACACGTAAGAATGGAAACATCGTAAACGTAGTCATTGAGAACCAATCATCACCAAGTATTTGTGCCATTTGACCAATTTCTTCTGGTTTAAAAGTTTCCCAGAAATACTGTGTAACCCCTAAACCAGATCTTCCAGCTCCAAGGCTATACGCCATATTGATACCATCACCAGTATTCTGTGCAACTTCACCAATCGTATATTGATCACCAATATACTTTTCTAGCATCTCCTTATTACCACCATATCCACCAGTTGCGATGATAGCTGCCTTTGTGTTGATTTTCAGTGTTGAGCCATCTTCCTTCTTAGCTAATACTGCTTTTACACCATTATCATCCTTTTGAATTTCATATGCTGGTGTTAACCAACGCACTTCACCTCCAGCATTTTCAAATTCTTGAACAAGTTTCTTTAGCGCAACACTTCCACCTTCATTGTAGCCGTGTAAAGTAGCTGGCATACCCACATGATTATACGCAGCTCCTGAACCTGCATCAACTAAATTTAGTTCCATATGATTATCTAATAACCAGTTCACTGTATTACCAGCTTCATCAATAATATGGTCGACTAAAAGTGAATTCATATACCCATTCGAAGCTTTGTAATATTGTTCATATAACCAGTTTTTATCTACTGTTTTGCCTTGTTCCTGTTGTAGACGGCTATCAGCCGCAAACATACCACCAGCCAGTGTACTAGCACCCATTGGAGTTGCGGTCTTTTCTAACAACATAACTTTCTTGCCTTCTTGTGCTGCACGTAAAGCTGCTGCAGTACCTGCTCCACCTGCCCCAATGACAACGATATCTGCTTCCACTTCTTCTACTTGATTATTTGTCGAAGCAGTCTTTTGCGTTAACTTATCCATATCTACACCAGAAGAGGATAACGCATCCTTAACCGCATCTAAAATTCCTTGACTTGTAATTGTTGCACCACTGACTGTATCAATGGCTAGGCTTTGCTCCTTTACAATATTTTGTGGAATCTTCTCTAATGCATCTTTTGCAATCGATGGTGTCTCATTTTGTTCAAGAATATCCACCTTTTTAATACTGTCATTTGTTACTTCTACTGATACTTTAATGGAACCATTTTTACCAGTACCGCTACCCTCATATGTTCCAGCCTTAAAGTTATAGCCTTTTGAACTACCACCACAAGCTGTTAAGAATAACGAAAAAGAAACGATAGCTCCTAATAATGCTTTTTTCATACTTTCCCTCCGAACTATATGTTAAATATATAACAAGTCCGTTTTTTAAAAATTTCTAAAAGGAAAAATGAAAATCTGATTTAGAAAGACAATCATTTCCGATTTATGTTATATTGCATAACTTTATAAATTAATACTATCTGGCTTGTCCAAAATTATCGTATTCAATCGATGCCCAATGTAATTAAATATAAACTCCATCACAAAGAGATCACTTTCATTATTATCCCCTTCAATATAGATTGGTAAATCAATATTTTTAATATACGATGCTAATTTAGATGTGTAGATAACTGCAGATTTATATTGATTATTTATAACATCCTTCATCATATTTGAAAAAAAGATAGAACTATCCATTAAATACTGAATTCCAATAATCAGTGTATTTGGCTTTGCGTGTAGAATGGCTTGATGTTGATTCTCTGGATTCAAAAATGCGGTTGTTTTCTTTTTAAGCATCACAAGTTCCATCTGTAATCTCCATACAAACGAAGGCATTGGCATTCCAACAAATATGATTTCATCCGCGGATAATATCATTTCAATCAATTGTTCTACTAGTACATGAATATTCTTTTCTTTTAATGCATGTATCTTTTCAAGCATGTAGTCAATATAGTTATCAAATTGACGAATCTTCGAATTCTTTGAAGTATATCTTCCTTGTAGATAATAATTTTCCAAGAATGTGATTTGTCCAGCTTTCATTTGATTATAGTTTTCATATCCCATCATCTTAATAAAGCGATAGATCGTAGATTGCGAAACAAATAAAAATTCTGACAGTTCAGAAATTGACATTTCTGAAACAACAGAGAAATTCTCTA
>CALISH010000144.1 GCA_938041275.1 uncultured Solobacterium sp. | reverse complement strand
AGCCGGAAGGAAACTATCGTTTGATTTCCAGTATCCATTAGCATCAGTCGTGATTGTATATGGTAAAGTTTGACCAGCAGCTGCAGTAGCTACAACATCCCCATTTTCATCTCTAGCTACTACGTCATAATTGTTCTTATTAACAATTTGGAATGTTGCAGTACCTACATTTTCATTTGTATCTGCATCTTTCTTCTGGATTTCTAGACCACCACGTAATACACCTTCCACTACGGTGTATTCGTTGCCACCAACAACTCTAGCAGTTGAATTGTCATCTACAATATTAAATAGAACTACACCATTTCTAATATTTGGTGCTGGTGTATTAGATGCATCAATAACTTTGTTATCTAACGTGTATCCTGCTGGAGCCTTAGTCTCTTCCACAGTTAGAGTACCAAGTGGTAATGTTGGGATACCTGCATCTAAATAGAATGGATCACCAGATACTTTATATGTATCACTCAAACCTGTAAGATATCTACCACCTCTATTTAAAGTCTTCACAACCCATGTACGTGTTGGTGTGGTTGGCAAATCATCAAATGTATATTGCCCAGCATAATATCGTACTGTAAATTCAGCTCCTTCTAGACTTGCTGGATTTGCCACAACTGTTCCATCCGCAGAAACCTTATTTAATTCGATATTTAATGGGTCATTAAGTGGCTGATCAGTAGATTGCACATTGTATGTTTCGCCATTTGTTGTAAATGCATGACGGTAAACCTGTGAATCAAGATTAAATCCTCTTGGAGCAATCAATTCTTTTGTATACAGTACTGCGTTACGCTGTACAACGATTCCATTTAGTTCGCCGTGTCCATTTGCATCTGTAGTAATACGTCCTACTTCATTTGTTAGTCCAGCATCGCTATATACTGCATAAATAGCACCAGATAAGTCTTGAGCATAGCAAGCTGCGTTACCTTGTGTCATTGCAGGATTACCATTTGACTTATCTAATGTAACATTTACTGTGATATTCCGTGGTGCTGTTTGAATTACCCATGTAGCTCCACATCTTTGATATGGAACTGTAGTTCCCGTATCATAGTTAAATCCTGTAGCCTCTTCCCCTGTGTATGGATTCAGGTAACGTGGTACGTCGATACGTAGCGTTACTCTACCATCCGGTTGAACATCCGTAACAGTAGCGTTATACGGATAATATGTCTTATCTCCCGGTTCATAGGCTGTTTTATATGTCAACCCAATGTGTCCCGGCTCTTCACAATACACCGCTAACTGATTAACAATTTGATTTGATACGCTTCCTAATAGTCCGTCAATATAATCAATGTCAAATGTATGATGACCAATACTGGCATCTGTATTAGAGGTGCCTAATGTTCCGGAAAATGTATCACCAACTTCCAGCGTATCAACGCTATCAGTGCTGGCATCTACCGGTGTTGTCACCAAATGCATTGGGAAAACTGCCAGTGCCATTAAAAAAGCCATCAACACACTGAATAATTTGACGGCTTTCTTCTTAATTTTATTTTGTAAATTCATTCTTCAATTCCTCCTGTGTTATGAATTTCATTTCTCTGCATTGTATGAAGCTTGTCGTGTGCTGCGATATATCTCATCGCCTATTTGCTGTAGCAGATAATCAAAATAGGCAATGTTATCTTTAAGATTTCTCCATTAAAAAAGGCGGTAGATTTTCACATCTATCGCCTACAAGGAGAAAACTTTAAACATATGAATTTTATTACTTATCTATACCCAACGATTACTGTTTCATCCCATGCAGCCTGATCAACCACCCACACTTGCTGAGTAACGGCATCATGGTGAGTTGTTCCTACCTGTACATCGCCAACATGATAACTACCATCACCATTCGTATTTTCAATAAAAGCATCTACACTTGGATAAATAGTTCCCGTCTGATTACCAATAATCTTACGTTCATATACTGGTTCATCCCAAGCCTCTTGAACAACTTGGGTTTCCCAATGTCCGACCTCTTCATGATGGATCGTTTGATAGATCGGTTGTGGTTCTGGTTGAGATGGAGTTGTATTCGTAGTTGGAGTATTGGTTACTGAAGAACCAGTGTTATTGTTCTGTGTATCAGTACTAGTTGTTCCTGTAGTTGGTGTAACTGGTGTTTCAGATGTAGTGGAAGTATCTTCTTTCTTATCTTCCTTTTTATCATCCTTCTTACTATCTTTCTTGTCGGATTGTTTGTTATCCTTCTTATCATCTTTCTTATCATTCTTATTAGATGTAGAAGTTTCCGTGCTTGTTTCGTGTTTTGCCTCATTGTGTGCCTTTGGTTTTGGTAGCATGAATAACATAACTACTAATCCAATTGCTGCTAAGATGCTAACGATGATGAATAATTTCTTCTTGTTCATAAGCTTTCTCCCTTCGGGGCAATTTGCCCCAATATTTTAATAAGTTAATTTATATCCTTTGTATAACCCATCTGAACCCATGATTGGCTCACAAGAGTATGCTCCGTATCCAGATCCAGTCGCAATGCATGCTGAATATCCTGAATCAAGATTGTATCCATCACTGAACATGAAGTATTGCGTTCCGTGTGATGTGCTTGGGGCAATTTGCCCCGAACCATTATTTCCTTGTTGTGATGTATTTCCTGATGGCACCTCAACATAGATAACATCAGGTGTAGGTGCAGGTTTATCAGATAGATGCAGGTTCAATGTAGCCTCCGCTTTATTATGCTGACTATCTTCAACACTATACGTTACTACTTGAGTATCCTTGTTTGTATCAATACTGCTGCACTTAACATTTTTGGAAAGATCACCATCCACATTATCTGTTGCTGATTGGATATAAGCCTCACAAGAGAATGTATCTGTTCGATACATTGATACATTGGTTTCTCTTAATGTGATAACTGGAGCATCCTTATCTACAACTTTGACATCTAATGTTTTGGAGATATTCTTGATTCCGTTATCAATCGTATATTTAACTTTATACAAACCTAATTTACTCGTATCAACATCACTATCAATACTTAGTTTTACTTCATTCTCTTCTGAATAATCGACTATATAATCTCTGGGATTAAACATTGATTGATAATCCACTTCAACAGAACTATCTTTTAGGTTGATTTCCAGTCTTTGCATATAGCGTTTGATTTTATCTCCACCAATCACGCTGATCAACACCAATCCAACAACTGCAATTGCAGATATAATCAGAAGCAATATCTTTTTTAATCTTTTCTGCTTGATTTCCTCATCTCGTATCTCAAGCTGTCCACTTTCGTATACAAGCTTTTCTCGGATATGCTGCATCTCATCTGCTGGTATCGTTATAAAGGCATATACACCTACATCAATATGATCCTTTAGTCCAAGTCTGATTTGTTCCATTTGCCATTCGTTATATTCTGGCTTTGCGTAAATCGAAACATCCAGTCCCTCTTCAAGTCCCATCTTGATCTGCTGCAGTTTATTGCCTCTGAAGCCAAGCTGCCTATATTTGTCTATTTCTTCCAAACAATCACCATCTTTCCTTTCCTGGGGCAAATTGCCCCAAAGAATATACTGCTCTCTTTTAAAGGCTATCTATAGTGATTAGGCTTGCTTTGGTTTACAGTTGCTCATAATAACCTTGACCAACTGATATATGAATGCTGGTACACATATAATACCTGCCGCAATGACCTTTGCAATGAATAATCCGATCCAGAATGCAGGTGAAGCAATCAACATGATTCTCGTTTTAGATAATAAGTAATTTATCAGTTTGTAACCAAATGGAATCATTGCATAATACACTAGATACGCAAATTTCATCTCATTCTTACCTATCATCCAGATAGCCACCGATAAGATGATTCCTTCAATCAATGTGATAAAGAATTCCTTGTTTGTGTCTACTAATGCATTTTGATACTGTTCTTGTCTGTTCATAACTTTTCCTTTCGACTTATTAAATTTCTATTTCTGCACTTGTTTCCAAGTTGTTGAATAATGAACTCTCTGCTTTTAAAGAATGTTTGCTCGTAAATTCTTCAATCGCTGTTAGTATAGTTTGAATGTGTTGTAACTCTTCATCAGCAAGTTTTGCATTCTCTGCGGTCTTACTGATTGCATTTTTCAGTGCATCCGGTTGCTGTAGAAGATATCTTTCAAAATCAATTATTGCATCTTCTTGATTTGCATAGACTTTTTCATAACCGTTTGGATCATATTTATGAAAGAATCCATCTATTGCTCCAATCAAGTTAGCCTTCTTACTCATGTCTTCCTGTCGTTTCCGTTCCATTACAGAATTTGATTCCTTCAGCAGCTTTACAAAGGAGAATGAACTACACTCTTCTCTATTGTCTCCGTTATATAAATAAACCTTTGTTTCTGGATAATATCTCCATTCCATAAAGCCCTTATCATAGACTGTAAGAAATCGCTTAGACAACTTCACCTTCATATTTCCATCCAACACTTCTTCAGGAATTTTCAAATATACTGCACCATCTGTATTCTTAAAGACTAGATCATCATCAATCAGTTGAATCTGGTACCGTGGCATCATCTTTTTGCCGCTCATATATTCTTCTATACCATCAGCCACTACACCCACCATTTTCGCTAACTTCTTTCGGTTTATGTCAAAGTTTTCCTGAACCTCATCCAGTCCACGGATTACCTCTGCACCAGCACCTACACCATATTCTTTTTTAAAAGCCTCTATGCTGTCCATGATGTCAATCACATTGATACATAATGTTTCTAATACTGCGACTGTATTCAAGCCATATAGTTGATGCTTCATCTTTTCTTGTTCATTCATCTTCCATTCCTTTTCTAACAAATTACTACTTGCTTTGTACCAAAAACCATCCAAGCCTTTAATTTGTTCCAATCATTGAAAAAAGGTACCTGGCTACTACTCCGGGTACCTTTCATGTGAATTTCCACATTACCATAATACCACTTTTCAAGTGCCACAAAATGCCATAATATTTTGGCACCATTACTATATTGACTTTTACTATTTTCTGTGATAGATGAACTCACCCATCTCATAATTTTTAAATAATCTCTTTATCTTCTGGGGCAAATTGCCCCAAGATTTACTTTTGTTGTAACTGCTTTCCGTTTCTTCCCCAATTAGAATCTATTACTTCGGATAATATTTTATAATCCTCTTCTGCAACATGTTTCTGTTGCATCATTTCTTTTGTAATATGCATGGATGCAAGCATGTCAACCACCATTGTGGATTCATTGTGGTTCTCTATCATCCATGCACCCGCAACACATATACCTTGTGTTAGGTTCCATCCGTTATTTCTTCCAACTAATTCATCTAACGTTACATCTAATGCATCCGCTATTTTTATAATCGTGTCCAATCTCGGATTTTTAACTTCATCTC
>CALISH010000143.1 GCA_938041275.1 uncultured Solobacterium sp. | reverse complement strand
TGAACCAGAAGTTAACAAGTGTTACATCATTCTTACTGAATAAAGACTCATCTACATCCTTACCATCAAAGTCTTTGCCTTTAAACTTAGGGAATGCTTCTGATTTTGCTGTTTCTGTTGTAGTTGTAGTGTTTGATGTTTGTTTTTCTTCTTTCTTGTTGTTGCATGCTGCAAGTGTAACTGCCATAACTGCAGATACAGTAAGTAGGGTAAATCTCTTTAATACGTTCATTTTCATTTTCCTCTTTTCATTTTATACATTTTGTAATTTCTTGTTTGTTACTTTTGAATTCTTAGCTTCGCTCTTTTTCTTTACGCCAATATAAGTGCTAATTGCTTGCGTTGGACATGCTGTAATACACTCTCCGCATCGGATACATTCCAAATCACCTGTATTCTTTGTGATATCAACATTCATCTTACAAATTCTTGCGCATTTACCGCAGGATACACACTTGTTCTTATCAACATGATAGTTGAAGATTGCGATCTTATTAAATAACGCATAGAATGCACCTAGCGGGCAGATCCATTTACAGAATGGGCGATATACAAATATTGACAATGTTGTAATTGTAACAAGAATTGTAAACTTCCAATTGAATAATGTGCCTAGTGTTGCACGAATGTTTTTATCCACGATAGAGAGTGGAATTCCACCTTCTAAGATACCTTGTGGACAAATATATTTGCAGAAGTATGGTAATGCGATACCTGCTTTATTTGTCATAATGATTGGAAGTAATATAACTGCTACAGCGAGAATAATGAACTTTGTATACGTTAAGAATCTTAATTTCTTTGTACTGAATTTCTTTGTCGGAATCTTGTGTAGTAAGTCTTGATACCAGCCAAACGGACACATAAAGCCACAAATCAATCTTCCGACCATTACACCGAAGAAGATTAGAATTCCACTGATGTAATATGAGAAGTTATATTTTGATGAACCCACAACTGCTTGGAAGGAACCCACTGGGCAAGCTCCTGTAGCGGCTGGGCATGAATAACAATTCAATCCCGGTACACATACCTGCTTAATTTTCCCATTGTAGAGAACACCTTTTAGAAAATTAGGTATATGCATGTTTGTCAAGAATGTGGCAAACATTTGAATTGTATTACGTCTCTTCAGGAATTTTAGAAAAGATTTTGATTTAGGTGATGTCATACTATCCAATTCCTACACACTCTAAGCAAAGACGAATTGCTTTACCGAATACACTCTCAACTTCTCCTCGAGAAGCACCAACGCAGATAAATACAACTGCTAATACAACCAGGAATGCTTGTGCGGCTATTCTAAATTGCGTTGGATATTTGCCAATAAGACTCATTGAATCGTCCTCCTTTACACTCAATTTCTATCTGACGTGAAAAATATAACAAAGCTGATATAAAATTTGTGTTAAGAAATTTAACAACTTATTTTTTCTAATTTAATTCACATTCATGCGTGCATAAATACATATATATGGTTCGCGTGTCACTTGAAATGTTTCAACATGAATATGCTATACTGAGTGCAGATATGCTCAACTTCTGACAGTTTAATAGCATTTCGAAAGGAACATTTTGCATATGAGATTATTAGTGGTAGAAGACGAAATCACTCTTTGCGAAACAATCGCAAAGGGCTTACGCCTTGATGGATATGAAGTAGATATATGTTACGATGGTGGCACCGCTTGGAATATGGCCATGGATGAAAGCTATGATTTAATCATCCTAGATTTAAACTTACCTGTTATGGATGGTATGGAAGTACTACGTAACATTCGCAAAGAAGACTCAGAAACAGCGGTACTAATTTTATCTGCACGTGGACATTTGCAGGATAAAATTGATGGTCTCGATAGCGGTGCGAATGACTACCTATGCAAGCCATTCCACTTTGAAGAATTAGAAGCGCGCGTTCGTAGTTTAACAAGACGTCGTACCGTACAAAATAATGTCATTCTTTCTTGTGGAGAACTTTCTTTAGATACCAAGAGTCGCACTGCCATGGCTAGAGGTGAAAAACTCCCATTAACACGTAAAGAGTTGGGTCTATTGGAATACTTGTTATTACATCAAGAACGTCCAGTTCCACAAGAAGAACTCATCCAACACGTGTGGGATAGTAGTGTCGATAGCTTTAGTAACTCAATCCGTGTACATATTTCTGCTTTACGTAAGAAGTTACGTGCAGCACTTGGTTATGATCCAATCGCAAATCGCATTGGACAAGGTTATGTGATTGGAGGACAACAGGATGAGTAAACGTCATTCTCTACAATGGAAACTAACTGTCATTACCGCAATCATCGTTATCTTATCCTGTCTTGCGATTAGCTATGCAATTAGTAAATCTGCGATTGCCTCTATGAGTAAAATCGAAGATTCTGCCGTTGCGATTTTGCCAGCTAACCCTGCAACAGATAATACAGGAGAAGTTGTTCAATTACAGATTTCTACTAAAGATGTCATCTCTGATATGGCAAAAGGAATTCAAGCGGACTTCTGGAAAAGCAGTTTACTCATTACAATTATTATCACCGTTGCAAGTAGCTCTATGATGTACTTCTTCATTGGCTATGCATTAAAACCACTACAAAATCTCGGTGAACAGATTGAAGATATCCAAGCGAAAAACTTAAAACACCTTGTTGTAAGTGATCAAAGCTCCATTGAAATCGAACAACTGACAAATGCATTCAACGAGATGTTAGAACGTCTCAGTAATACCTTCGCAGCACAACGACAATTCTCCGCAAACGCTGCACATGAATTACGTACACCTCTTGCAGTAATGCGTACAAAACTAGAAGTATTTGAGAAAAACAATAACCCTAGCGCTGCGGAATATCAAGAAACCGTCCATATGATTCGTATGCAGACATCACGTCTATCTCATGTCATTGAAATTCTTCTTGAGATGACAGATCTACAATCTGCCCAAAAACAAGATCGTATCTCATTAGCAGATATGGCAGAAGAAGTGATTTGTGATTTAACAGCAGTCGCTGATAAAAAAGAAATTACCATCATCCAAACCCCAGGAACTGCTGAAATCATCGGTAATGATACCCTCATTTATCGTGCTATCTATAACCTTGTAGAAAACGCCATCAAGTATAACCATACAGGTGGCAACGTAACTGTATCCATCAAGGAAGATAGTGAATTTGCCAGTGTTATCGTCAGTGATGATGGACCCGGTATCCAACAAGAAGATTGGCAACACATCTTTGAACCATTCTTTAGAATTGATAAATCACGCAGCCGTGATATGGGTGGTGCAGGGCTTGGACTCGCTCTTGTAAAAGAAATTGCCCACCAACATGGTGGCGATGTATATGTCGTACAAAGCTCAAAAAACGGAACAGAAATCGCACTCAAACTACGTCGAAAGTAACAAATGGTCGCTTTATTGGCGACTTTTCATTTATCTGTTCCAGTTGAGCATATATGCAGGGCAGTAGAAGAATGGTATAATAAAGGCTATGAAAACTGGATTATTTATTACATTTGAAGGACCTGATGGAAGCGGTAAAACAACCGTAAGTACTGCTGTCACAAACATGCTAGAAGCAGATGGCTATCAGGTACGTTATACAAGAGAACCAGGTGGTTCCAATATTGCCGAACAGATTCGTCACGTGATTTTAGACCCTAAGAACACTGAGATGGATGCTAGAACAGAAGCACTACTCTATGCCGCAAGCAGAAGACAACACCTTATAGATAAGGTTTTACCTGTACTTGAACAAGGTGTACATGTCATCAGCGACCGCTTTGTGGACAGTTCCCTAGCATATCAAGGCTGTGGCCGTGAGATCGGCATGGATGAAGTTTATGAAATCAACCAATTTGCGATTGAAAACCATATGCCCGATAAGACTATCTTTCTACAGATTGATGCGGAAACAGGTTTAAAGCGTATCCGTAAAGGAAGAGAAGTACTAGATAGACTTGATCAAGAAAGTGTTGAATTCCACGAGCGTGTTCATGAAGGTTATCAAAAAGTGATTGAGAAATACACTGATCGTATGATTATCGTGGATGCGACCGCTGATGTCGATACAGTGATTCAAAAGTCCTATGAAATTGTGAAAGGATTATTAGATGCGCAAGGATGAGTTACAGCAACAACAACCTCTGTTTTATCATGCGTTAGAAAATGCATGCATGAATCATAGAGTTGCGAATGCTTATCTTCTATCCGGACCTCACGGAACCCTAAAACATGAAGCTGCTCTTTTATTCGCGAAGAGTATCTTTTGCGAGCAACACCATGGTATTGCTTGTGAAGAATGTAATACATGCCGACGTGTAGAAGAAGGCCTGTATGCGGACATGGTTTTATTAGAGGGTTCCAAGAATGCAATCTCCAAAGATGATGTCGATACAATCCAAGAGAAATTCTCAAAGACTGCATTAGAAGATGGAGATGGCTCACGTGTATATATTTTAGAAAACGTAGAGAACGCAAGTATCTCTGCGCAAAACAGTATGTTAAAGTTTTTGGAAGAACCAGCATCTGGTGTTGTCGCTATTCTTACAACTGATAACATCGATCGTATCTTACCAACTATTGTTTCACGCTGTACGTTAATCTCCTTCTCTCCATTATCAGAAGACTATCTACTTTCCAAAGCGAAAGAAGTTGGGGTACAAGATGTAGATGCTTACTTTATCTCTCATCTAGTAAAAGATATTAATCAGATGAAGGAATATGCGGACAGTTCTATCTTTGAAACCTGCAAGATGATGTTTAGACAATACTTTAATCTTGAAGGAAGTCGCGAAGAACTATTGGTAGATTATGATATCTCCTATCGTTCAAGCGAAAAAGACAGTGCAAAAGCAAAGAAAGAAAATATTTTATTACTCAATGGCTTCTTCGACCTCATGTTATTATTTGCCCATGATGTTATATGCAAGCATGTAGAAGGACCACATTGGTACAAAGAACTACTACAACAAGAAATAAACAAACAGAAAGAATATGGAGAATTGATCATTATCTTACAAGAACAAAAGGATAAGATTAATCGGTTTATTGATTTAAATCTATTAATGGATCAAACCTTCTATAGATTGGAGGAATTCAACCATGAACATGGAATGTGAACACGGTTCATGCGGTTGTCCAATGCACCAAGAACAGGAACAACCGACAGTGAAATATGCCTATTCCGTCGCTGTGCGATTTAAGAATGCTACAAAACCGTATTCTTTTGGTTGCGATAACGCAGATATCAAAAAAGGAAATTGGGTTGTTGTAGAAACAGCACAAGGAATCGAAATGGGTGAGGTAGATGCGGATGCTCTATCAATCGATAGATACAATCTACATATGCCAACAAAACCAATTATTCGTATCGCTACAGAAAAAGACCAAAAGATGTACGCTGAAAATGCCATTGCGGAAAGTGAAGCGTATCGAATCTGTAACGAAGAAATTTTACACTTGAATTTAGATATGAATCTGATGAGTGCACAGTATACACTCGATCGCTCAAAGGTTCTATTTGTATATCTCGCAGATCAACGTGTTGATTTCCGCGAGCTTTTAAAGGTTTTAGGAACACGTCTACACTGTCGTATTGAGTTACGTCAGATTGGTGAACGTGATAAGGCAAAGATGGTCGGTGGTATTGGTATGTGTGGTATGGAAACATGTTGCAGCCGATACAAGAATCACTTTGATGTTATTTCTATTAATATGGCTAAGACACAACAGCTTGCCCTTAACGTAGAGAAGCTCTCCGGTATGTGCGGTAAGTTAATGTGCTGCTTGAAGTATGAAGAAAATGATTATAAAGAACTAACAACAGGACTTCCTAAGATGGGATCGCAAGTTGAATATGATGGCATGGTTTACCGTCTTACAAGCATGAATGTCATGAAACAAGAGGCTAAGTTAGAAAACCGCGAACAAGTACTCTTTATTTCCTTGGATAATTTGCGCGAGAAAGCAATTCCACGTAAAGGCTTTGTTCAACAGAACAACCAAAAGAGTGATAAACCAGTACATCGTACGATGGTTCATGAGGGTGTAGCTGGACCAGTGAATAAAGACAAAGCAGTACATGTTTCCACTGACTTACCAACGGTAAAGGTAGAACCATCAAAACCACAAAACAACCGTCCAAACAACAAGAAACCAAACAAAGCACATTCCAACAAGCAAAATCAACCACGTCAAAACGTGGAAAAGAATAGTGCTGAACGCAAGAATGTTACTGTACGTACATTTGGACGCAAGAAAAAAGATGAGGGCGATAACGCATGAACCGCCAAAAATCCTTCGAAAATGAAAAACCAACACTGTATTTAGTACCTACACCAATTGGAAATCTCAATGAGATGACTCCACGAGCTATTGATGTCTTAAATAGCGTCGATGTAATTGCGTGTGAAGACACACGTAATAGTGGACAGTTACTAAAGCATTTTGGTATTTCAAAACGATTGATTGCCTATCAAAACTTCAATGAAACATCCAGTACAAAAGGCATTATTAACTTACTTTCCCAAGGAAATAATATTGCCTTAATCTCTGATGCTGGATATCCATTAATCAACGATCCAGGTCAACGAGTTGTCAGTGAAGTGACAGCACTTGGATATAATGTTGTGCCAATTTCAGGCTGTAGTGCTTTCTTGAACGCACTCGTTGCGTCAGGATTAATCGCACAACCATTCATCTTCATTGGTTTCTTACCACCATCTACACATGATTGTGTTAAGAAACTACGTCTATACCAATCTTATCCAATGACACTCATTATGTATGAGGCACCACATCGCATTGAAAAGATGCTACAAAGTTGTCTAGATGTATTAGGTGATCGTCATATCTGTATCGCTCGCGAATTAACAAAGGTACATGAAGAGTTCATTCGTGGTACGATTTCCGAGATACTGCCAATTGCTTCAGAGTTAAAAGGTGAAATGGTTGTGGTGATTGAAGGCAATCAAGATGACTATGAAAAAGATATCGATATGGGGCAAATTCTGAACATGGTAAATACTTCTATTGAAAGCGGAATGTCCACAAGCGCCGCAATCAAAGAAGTTGCCAAACAGACAGGTATCTCAAAAAATCAGATCTATGATTTAGTTCATGGAAAAACTGATCAGAAAGGTGTGTGCTAACGAATGTTAAATCAATACGGACAATTAACCTTAGAACAAACACTGTTCTATCTTGCGATTGCGATTTTACCTGCAATCTTCTTCATGATTTATATCTATCGCAATGATGATAAAGAAAAAGAACCACCACTCTTATTACTAAAGTGTATTATTGGTGGTCTACTCTCTGTACCAGTCGCAATCATATTAGAGATGCTTTCCGAACAGGTTGTCTACTATCTTTTGGAAAATGTAGTGACTGCTACACAAGTCAATTACGGTATTCTAACCGCAATCTTTGTTGGGCTCATCGAAGAAGGCGCAAAGTTCTTCTTCCTCTATCGATTCACATGGAAAGACAAGGCATTCAATTATCGCTTTGATGGTATTGTATACGCTGTATTCGTATCACTTGGATTTGCGGCATTAGAAAATGTCTTCTATGTATTTAATTATGGAACAGGTGTTGCTTTACAACGTGCACTTCTCACAATTCCAGGACACATGAGCTTTGCGGTATACATGGGTTTATACTACGGTCATGCGAAAGTAGCTGAAGCCTTAAATAGCCCAGATGTAAAGGCATTAAATCTCAAAGCTTCTTACGCATTTGCGGTATTACTACATACAATCTTTGACGCAACCCTCATGGTCGAATCAGATATTGGGTTAATCTTCTTCTTTATCTTTGTTGTTATCCTAGATATCGTCGTATATCGTACGATTCGCCTAGAGTCTAAGAATGATATTCCTATCGTTCCACCAACAGAAGAAGATATCTACGCAGAAGCACAATTATCACGTCCATCTCCAATCGTTGAAATTACACACGATGTAAGTGAACGTGAAAAAATGTAAGGTTTGTTGTATTATAGGGTTAATGATATTTATAAGAGGAGTAATTTATGTTAAGTGATCCAACAATTGTCAAATTGATTATCATGGGCCTAGTAGGCACAAACGTTGTCTTACTTGCGGCCGTTATCTTCTTGGCATTTAAGAAAAACACATATTATGTAGATGCGGACGGAAACGATGTAGGTACAACAAGAAAGCCACAAGTTAAGAAAGTTGTACAAGCTACACCAATCGCTCCAAAACCAGAACCAGTACAACAACCAAAGCAGAATGTAGAGGACTCACTTGCTGCAACAACAGTTCTAACGGACTTAGAAAGACCTGTTATGCCAGTATCCCCAACGATTAAACCAATAAAGGTTGATTCCTTGGATACACCTATTCACGAAAAGAATAATGATGATTCCGCAACACTATTCGAGGAAATCTTCTCTACAACAAATCTAGATGAAACGGATCCAAAGATTCTCGTTACAATCAAAGTTGCAGGGCAAACAAAGGACCATACAATTAGTAAATTACCTTGCTTGATTGGACGTGAAGCTGCTAGTTGCGACCTCGTCATCAATGAACCAGCAATCAGTCGCAAACATGCACGCATATTAATTGAAAGCGATACATTCTATTTAGCAGATGTTTCCGAACATAATGGAACATACCTAAACGGAATTAAACTACCACCACTTGGTAAAGCCCGTATCCACGAGGGAGATCACATTAACCTAGGACGTGCAGAAATCGTCATCAATCAAATTATTGACTAAAGATGCTTACGAGCATCTTTTTTTATGATTCTATACAATAATGCTGTATGATTAACAGGTATGGAGGTTCAGTATGAATTTAGAACTAAACAACAAGCTACATGGATTTGTCCTTGAACAAATCAAAGATATTGAAGACGCAAAAGGAACTTTATATATGTTCCGCCACGTTCAAACAAACGCAGAACTCTGTTGGTTAAAACGTGATGATAAAAATAAGACCTTTGCGATTACCTTCAAAACAATCCCCGATAACGATACAGGTGTTTTCCACATTCTAGAACATAGTGTTCTAAATGGTTCAAAGAAGTATCCTGTACGTGAACCTTTTGTAGAACTATTAAAGAGTAGTTTACAAACATTCTTAAATGCTTTTACGTATCCAGATAAGACAATGTATCCGGTAAGTAGTCGCAATGACAAAGACTACATGAACCTCATTTCTGTATATATGGATGCGGTATTCCAACCAGCAATCTATACGAATCCAAATATCTTCTTGCAAGAGGGCTGGCATTATCAGATTCATGACGTAAATGAAGAGATGGAATACAGTGGGGTTGTACTCAACGAGATGAAGGGTGCCTTCTCCTCTGTAGATGAGACAATCGTAGATGAACTCAATCGTATGTTATTCCCTGATAACTGCTATAAATATGTATCTGGCGGTGATCCACGTTACATCACAGATTTAACTTATGAGAAGTTTATCGAAACACATCAGAAGTTCTATCATCCATCCAACGCTCGTATTTGGGTAGATGGTAACCTAGATATTGATGAAGTACTTCGTTTTATCCATGAAGAATACTTTGTTAACTATCAAAAGGAAGAGATGGATTTCGCAATTCCTATGCAGAAGGTTCTACCAGCTGTACACAATCATATATCCTACGAAGTCAGTGAAAATGAACCTACAGAGAATCGCTCTCATATCTCTTTTGCAAAGATTATTTCTACATACGATTCTTATGTACAAAATATCGCATGGTCTGCACTATCTTCCACACTTGTGGCCAACAATGAATCACCATTAAAGAAGGCTATCCTCGATAACAAGCTCGGTGAAGATGTAGATCTAGACTTATATGATGGTATCCAACAGCCATGGCTCGTCTTAACGATTCGTAACACAGACGAAGACAAGTATGACGCTATCCGTGAAACATTACGCTCTACTACAAGCAAGCTTGTAAAGAATGGACTAGACCATGAAGAATTACACGCAACAATCAACCAGATGGAATTCCGTTATCGTGAAAGTCATGAACCTGCGGGATTGATGTATGGACAACGTGCAATGGATAGTTGGTTATATGGTGGTGATCCATCAGAACCATTATCCAACGGAAAGATATTTGATATCCTACGTGAAAAGATCGAACAAGGATACTTTGAAGAACTCTTATCATCCTTCTTATTAGATGAAGAACACCTAAACTCTCTTACTGTCGTGCCAGACACAACAATGGGAGCTAAGCGTATCGCAGATGAAAAGAAACGCCTAGCAGATATTAAGGCTTCAAGTGAAGAGAATATTTTAAAGTATATCGAGCAAAACAAGGCTTTAGACCTTTGGCAACAATCCTCTGACACAAAGGAACAATTAGCTACCCTACCTAAGATTCACCTTTCAGAGATTGATGAAAAGCCAGAAGATTTACCACTACAAATTGAAAAAGTGCAGTCTGTTAAGACACTGGTTCATACTGCACAAGAATCAGGTATTGTATACCTCTTCTTCTACTTCTCACTTGCAGGAATTACAATCAAGCATTTACCTGAAGTTGGTTTATTTACTGATTTACTCATGAACTTACCAACTACGAAGAAGACAGTTCGTGAGTTACAACGTGCTGTACGCAAAGACCTTGGTTCCCTGAATATTGTTACAGACGTATACTCACCAGATAACCGTTCTGATGCATGTATTCCAGTCCTTGCGGTATCCTGTTCGGTACTAGAAAGAAATGTAGATAAGGTTGTCCCACTCATCTTAGAAGTAATCAAAGATACGAAGTTTACAAAGGAAGAAATCTTACCTATCCTCAAACAAGGTAACGAAGGCGCAAGACAATCTATTATTATGAATGGGCATTCCTTCGCTATGCGTCGTGTGTCTGCACACCATAGTGCAGAAGGTGTATTCCGTGAATACATCGGTGGATATGAAAATGCATTATTCAGTAAGAAGTTAGAAGATAACTACGATGAAATGATTGATGAAGTCATCAATGAGTTTGAGATGTACCAGGAAGTATTATTCTCTAAGGACCGCTTAATTGCGAGTGTAACTGGTGATCATTTAGATGTTGTAGAAGAATTCATCGTTGGTATTAATCGCATTGAAGCACAGGGTAATGTTGTACACTACCCACTCTTACAAGGGCCAAAAGAAGCACTTCAAATTCCAGCAGGTATCTCCTACTCTGCTGCAGGTACAAATATTAAGGCCTTCAACTTTGAATATGATCCATGCTTGCAGGTAATCGCACATCTATTAACCTATGACTATCTATGGACAGAAGTTCGTGTAAAAGGCAACGCGTATGGTACCGGCTTTAGTGCAAATCCAAATGGAAATATCGCCGCATACTCCTATCGTGACCCAAGCCCTATACATTCCATTGAGGTTTACCGCGATATCTACAAACGTATCAAGCAACTCGCTGAAGACGAACAAACTGACTTAGCAGGATATATCATCGGTACAATTGCGGCAGCAGAACCACTCCTTGCACCAGCTGCGAAAGTTCGACTAGCAGATATTCGCTACTTCCGTAACACTACATACGAAAACTTATGTGCTGCACGCAAGAAAATTCTTTCTATGACAAGAGAAGATCTTGTAAGATACATAGAACTCTTTGAAAAAGCATTAAAAGAACCAATATCCTGCATTGTCGCAAACGCTAAAACAATCGAACAATGTAAGGAAGAAGGATATACAATCCTTGATCCAATCTCTTAAAACGGCAGAAATGCCGTTTTTATTGTGTAAATGTGTCTAACTTTCACAAAAAATGAAATATTTTCAGGTTAGTTAGTTCTAACACGCGAAAAAATCACAAACTTCTTTGAGCAAAGGTGTTGAATTCAAAAGAAATTATTCTATAATGATAATGGTTCTCAATAAGTGGTGATTATGAAAAGAAGACAGACTTATCAAAAACAGGAAATATTGAATATCATCCAAGGAGTTGGAACGCATATGACAGCGGAAGAAGTTAAGTCTGCCTTAGATCAAAAGGAGACCGGTATTGGTTTAGCGACTGTATATCGCAATCTCAATCTTCTCGTCCAAGAAGGTGTGATTCGTAAGTATACAGGTGAAGGCTACAACTTTTATGATGGTAATCCTGCTCCACACGATCACTTACGTTGTACAAAGTGCGGAAAGATGATCGACCTTGGTGAAATGCCTTATGATTCTTGCCCAGATGAAAAGGTAGAAAAATTCACCGGTGGAAAAGTATTCAGTCATGTCACTATTTTTGAGGGAATTTGCAAAGATTGTCTAAATGAGGAGGACACAAGCAATGGAATTAAAGGGTTCAAAAACTGAAAAGAATTTAAATGATGCATTCGCTGGCGAGTCAATGGCTCGCAACAAGTACACTTTCTTCGCTGAGAAGGCTCGTGAAGAAGGTTATGAACAAATCGCAAACATCTTCTTAGAAACAGCACGTAACGAACAGGAACACGCTAAGCAGTGGTTCATCGCATTATGCGGTGGCGCTATCCCAACAACTCATGAATGCTTACAGATGGGTGCTGATGGTGAAAACTACGAGTGGACAGACATGTACAAGAGAATGGCTGCAGAAGCTCGTGAAGAAGGATTCACACGTATCGCAGCTCAGATGGACATGGTAGCTAAGGTTGAAAAGGAACACGAAGAAAGATACGAGAAGTTAAAGGCTAATGTCTTAAACTCACAAGTATTCGAAAAGGATGAGCCAGTAGTATGGCAGTGCGAAATCTGTGGTTACACAATTGAGTCCAAGAAGGCTCCTAAGATTTGCCCACTCTGCAGCTACAAGGAAAGCTTCTTCGAAGTTAAGAAGGAAAATTACTAAAATAAAATGGAAGCCAAATTACTATAATGTAAGGCTTCCTTTTATTTTGATACCGAAATACTAATTAGAATTTCTATATTTGATCGCTTTCCAACGTTTATTTGATTGCTGAATTTACATCGTAATTGTACTAAAAATTGGGAAATGGTTTCCTAATATAATTACAACTTTCCATATTTTCGTTCATAAGCAATCAAATATGTCGTTTTAATGCCACATAAGGGTAATGAAACTATTATGAGTGTGCCGTCAAATGTGGAAAACTCTGATTTTCCACATAAATCTTTTACTGATACCAGCACATATCTATGACCTATCTTCTTAATAAAACTTGCGGATAACTTTTTACAGTATCATCTTTCTTCCATAAAACAAGAATAACGTTCTTTCATCAGAAAGGTCTAGGGGGGATTATGACATGACTTATGATTGATATACAGGTACTACCTATTTCGCGTTTACGATTAAAGTGCTCTTTTATGTCAGAAACTTACATATGTTCATACATTAAAATCATTAACAAAATGATTACTGCAGAACAACCCAAAACAAATAATATCTTTCCTTTTTTAGAGTGGAATATCTTAATTTTTTTGGGATTATTCTTGATTGAAAGAATATATGTAACAATTGATACAGCCAACAATCCAAAAGATCCAAACATAACAAGGATATCAAATCTTTCGTATTTACTAAAAAATGTCCCGACAGCGTAGGAAATCATTAAACTTATACCTGAA
>CALISH010000142.1 GCA_938041275.1 uncultured Solobacterium sp. | reverse complement strand
TACGCATGTTGCGATATAACACTTGGAAATTACGCTTTGCAAAATCACCAATTATCTTAACACCACATATTGGAGAGTTCGCAGATTTATTTCATTTAGAAAAGGAAGAAGTCATGCGTAATCCTTTGCACTATGCATTAAAATATGCAAAGGAATTAAAAGTATATATCGTACTAAAATCCGCACATACGATTATCGCTACACCAAATGGACAATGCTATATCAATCAGACCGGTAACGAATCATTAGCACAAGCTGGCAGTGGTGATTTACTAACTGGTATGTTAACTGCACTACTTGCATATCATTGTGATATCTTTACTAGCTTACGCATGGGTGTATGGCTACATGGTCATATTGCAGATAAACTTGCAGCTCATCATTCTAAAATGCATATGAACCTAGAAGATTATCCCGAAGCTATTGATCAATTTTTCTATGAAAATGGGTATTAAAAAAACGAGGACTTCCTCGTTTTTTTAACCCTTTAGACCTTCTTCTTGACGCTGCATATTCTCTACAACAACATCATAGATATCACCGATAGATTGTGCATATTCAAGCACCTTCCATGGTTCATTTGTATGGAAATGAATCTTGATTAAAGTATCATCGCCAACAACCAATAAGCAGTCACCTCTAAAATTCTCTGTAATATAGTCATTAATGACATCTTCATCTAAATCATGTCCATCAATCAACAACTGTGTATCAAATTTAAACTCTAATTGTTCCATTTAAGTACCTCCATTAGATGCTGTTATTATATCACGCTTTTAGCGAAAACAAGTAGATATCAATGCTCTAGGGATTTTATATCGTACATCTGTATATAGGAGTTGAGGTATCCTATGAAAACATCATTCACAAAACAACAGCTTTTACATATGATTCAAGATAATATAACGAATATCTTCTTCCCGGAAAATTACCTAACATTTCTAAATCAATTAAGTTTTTTTCATGAAGAATCATTAGAAAATATCATCTTAATATTCACACAATGCCCTACTGCTACGGTTGTATTCACATACAAAGCTTGGCAAATATATCATCGTATTGTCCGCCGTGGTTACTCTGCTATTTCATTATTGCCAAATAATAGATACAGTAACCAAGTACGCTCTGTCTTCGACATCAAGCATACAGTTGGCAAAGAATTCATTCCAACACATACTGATATACATGTAAAACAGATACATAGAATTCTAAGTTCCATGTTATCTAAGATAAAGATAGATTCTATCATTCAAATAGTCACAGACGATACTACACTACAAATAAAACATGCATTACAACACTACATCTATTATTTACTTCATACGTCTTTCCCTAAATATTGTACGAGTGAAATAGAAATGAAAAGTATACTCTATTGTGTTTGTTTTTACTATGGAATAGACGTAAGTGAATATAGCTTTTCCTCTATTGCCCTTTGGGCAAAACAAAAAACGAATCACGATCTAAGAGAAGCCTTAAATGTCATTCGTCATATTACTACTTTTTTAATTGATACAATTAATTACATGTATGCTAGTCATGAATATTCTTAGCAACCGGTAAACTCCATTTATGTAGAATTGCCATTGCTCTTACAAAGATTGTCACACCAATTCCTACCCAGATACCAAGTGAGATATTCCCTGCATGCATTAACATTGCACATGGTATGGCGCCAATAATGGAGGCGATTGCATATACATCCGTATGAAAGATTTGTGGTAATTGGTTTACACAGATATCACGGAATAAACCTCCACCAACACCCGTTAATACACCACAGAATACCAATAGAAAACTATGTGATGTTGGATGCAAGAAGAAGGCTACACGCACACCAACAGCTGTAAATACACCCAATCCTATCGCATCAGCAATCAACAAGAAATTCTTATACGCATTTTTCTGCGTAATCTTATTTGTATTCACATTGAAGTAGGCAAATAAGAATACGATAACAGAAGTTATACTCGCAACAACGACATATACTGGGTTAGAAAATGCACTTGGTGGCACACTCCCTAATACAATATCACGCATAATTCCACCAAACGTTGCAGTAATGACCCCAATAATTACTACTCCAAAGAAGTCCATCTTCGATTTCATTGCGACTAGTGCTCCCGAAATTGCAAACGCAATGGTACCTACTATTTCTAATATAAATATGTATTGATTCATATCATCCTCGTTATAATCCGTTCGTATTATATCAAAATTAAAAGTGCGTGTTCAACGCACTTTTATACAACTTATTCAGTTTCATCTTTTGGATGATAGATTTTCTCTGCAACGATTTGCACAACGGTCTTCTTATTTTCATCTTTCATGTAAAACTGCTTACGAAGATGGCCTTTGATACCAATTCTTGTGCCCGCATGGAATTCTTCACGAACTTGATCCGCTACATCTCCCCACGCAACCACATTTAAATAGTCCTTCGCTTTACTTGGCTCATTGTGTTTTACACAAACTGAGAATGTTGACATTGTGGAATCATTTTTTGTGCTACGAACACTAGGTTCATACATCACTGTCCCTTTAATTTCAACTGCATTTAAATCATTCATCTTCTGTCCTCCATAGAATATCCTTCTACGTATATATTCACAGAAGATGAAATAACTCCCCAAAAATTAAAGTAATTCTTGAATTGCTTTTTCTACATCCGCCATATCAGCAGTTGGTTCAAAACGAGCTACTACATTTCCCTTACGGTCAACAAGGAACTTCGTGAAATTCCACTTAATATCAGAAGTTTCTCTAAAGTTAGGAACGAGGTTACTAACGTGCGCATTCATAAAGTCTGCCTTTTCACCTGTAAATCCTTCGAAACCCTTTTCACTCTTCAAGAATGTATATAATGGTAATTCATTTTCACCATTTACATCAGACTTATGCATGTGTGGAAATCTTGTATTGAAGTGTAAAGAACAGAACTCATGGATTTCTTCATCAGATCCAGGTGCTTGTCCACCAAATTGGTTACAAGGAATATCAAGGATTTCTAAACCTTGTGCATTATAGTTTTCATGAAGCTTTTCTAATTCCTCATACTGCGGTGTAAAGCCACAAGCAGTAGCAGTATTTACTACTAATACCACTTTATTTTCATACTCTTTTAAAGAAATCTGATTGCCCTTGGCATCAGTTACATAATAATCATAAAATCCCATAATTAATTTTCTCCTTTGGTTAGTTCTATTGTATCAACCATGGTTGGCATTGCAATTGATATACTCTCAAAGAAAAAAAACGACCCAACAAATGTTGAATCGTCATTTAGTGCCTCCGGTCGGACTCGAACCGACACGGTATCGCTACCGGGGGATTTTGAGTCCCCTACGTCTACCAATTCCATCACGGGGGCGCTCAATTATTTTATATGATTGCTTTTTAAAATGCAATAGGTGGAAAGTTTCAAATGAACTTTCCACCTAAAAGATTACTCTTTCTCGCTCTTTCTTGCTTCAATGACTTTCTGTGCTACATCATGAGGTGCTGCTTCATAGCGATCAAATGCTAATTCATAAGATCCACGGCCCTGAGTCATAGAACGTAATTCTGTTGCGTATGTTAACATTTCTGCCATTGGAACTTCTGCTCTAATAACCTGCAGACCATCTTCATCAGTACCCATATCTAAGATGATTCCACGACGCTTTGTAAAGTCTCCCATCAGTGTACCTGTATAGTCTTCAGGTGCAGTCACAACAACCTTACCAATTGGTTCTAGAAGCACTGGTTTCGCATTTGGCATCGCTGCATTATATGCAAGTCTAGCAGCTTCTTTGAAGGCTACTTCCTTGGAATCGACTGGGTGATATGATCCATCATATAGAGTTGCTTTTACACCAACTACTTTATATCCTGCAAGGACTCCCTTATTCATGCAGTCACGTAAACCTTGTTCAACTGGTGGGAAGTACTGTTTAGGAACTGCACCACCAAATACTTCTTCCGCAAATACCATGTCATCAGAATCTGTTGGTTCAAATCTTACCCAAACATCTCCATACTGACCAGCACCACCATTTTGTTTCTTGTATTTCCCTTGTGCTTCAGCCTTTGCAGAGATTGTCTCACGATACTGTACAGTTGGTTTTTCTGTTGTTACTTCAACTTTGTACTTACTCTTTAACTTAGAGAGAATCAAGTCGATGTGTTGATCACCTACACCATAGAGTACCTGTTCGTGTGTCTCTTCGTTATTAACTAGTTTAATTGTATGGTCTTCTAACATCAGGTTATGAATACCACTGGATAACTTATCTTCATCTGCCTTTGTCTTTGGATGAATTGCATATCCTAACATTGGATGTGGATATTCAATATCTGGATACTTAATAACTCTAGAACGTGTGCATAATGTATCATTAGTTTCTGTTGCCTGTAACTTAACAACTGCACCGATATCACCTGTAAATAACTTTCCTACACCAATCTGATACTTACCATTTATAACGTAAATCTGGTTAATCTTTTCTGTTACATCTTTCTTGGAGTTATATACTTGGCTATCACTGTTGAGCACGCCACTCATTACCTTTAAGTAAGAAACCTTACCTACAAATGGATCAACAATAGTTTTGAATACAAATGCACTGAGTGCTTCGTTTTCATTTGTTTCCATATCGATTGTATCGCCCTTGAGTGTTTCAGCTTGGATTCTTCCCTTCTCTGCGTAACTTGGGAAGTATTCTGTAATTAGGTCTAACAAACGTTCAATACCTGTTTGATTTTCTGCACTACCGCAATATACAGGGCGGATATCACCATTACGTACACCAATACGTAAGCCCTTGGCTAGTTCATGTTCATCAAATGTTTCTCCTGAGAAGAATTTCTCCATGAGTTCATCATCAGTCATTGCGATTGCTTCAGCGATTTCATTATAGTAGCGTTCTACTTCACCAATTAAGGTAGATGGTACTTCCTTGGCTGTATTGCGGTCATTGTAGTACCATGCTTTACGGCGCAAGATATTGACAGAACCTACAACCGCACCATTTTCAATGATTGGTACTTCAAATGGGATAACTGACTTACCGAACTTATCGCGAATACTAGTATATACTGTATCGAAATTTGCATTTTCTACATCCATCTTATTGATAAAGAAGATTGTAGGAATCTTTTGTTTAGAAACTGCTTCACGCCATGCGCGCTCTGTACCTGCTTCAATACCTTCTTTTGCGTTTACAACAATCAAGGCATTATCACCCATCATTAAACCAGTCGCTTCTTCACCCGCATAGTCCATATAACCTGGTGTATCGATAAAGTTGATCTTCTTATCTTTCCATTCTACAGGTGCGATATGGCAATATACTGATGTGCCACGCTTTCCTTCTTCAGGATCATAGTTCAGTACTGTTGTGCCATCGTTATTCTTTCCATAACGTTCAATTGCCTTTGTAAAATATAGGCAGGCTTCAATGACAGAACTCTTACCAGCACCAGAATGTCCTAATACCACTACATTTCTTACTTCATTAGCTAAATAGTCTTTCATTGTCGGCCTCCTACTTTAAAATATCTTTCAAATCTGATAAGCATTCTTTTCGTACGTAATGAATTGCTAAATTACCATCATAATCCTTCATTGTCTTATCTGCACCTTTTTCAAGCAGATACTTCACTAATTCAGGAATTCCAATATACGCAGCGCGCATCAATGCTGTACAGCCCTTATTATCAGCCTTATTGATATCTGCACCGTTATCTACTAGATCTTTAATTTCATCTAACTTGTATGCATTTACTGCTTCCATTAATGCTGTACGACCTTGCTCATCTACTGCATTTACATCAGCGTTCTTAGAAATTAAATACTTCACTGTATCACTATGACCAAGTAATGAAGCTCTCATCAAAGCTGTTCTACCCTTATTATCGTGGGCATCAATATTTGCGCCCGCATGAATTAACATACGGCAAATATCTGTGTGACCCTTCTTAGCGGCACCCATTAAAGCTGTCTTATTATTTTTATCTCTAGCTCTTGTATCCGCACCATTGTCTAATAAGAAACGTACGATTTCCGTGTATCCACGCTTAGCACTTCTCATTAATGCTGTACGTCCATCACCGTTTGCGATGTTGACGTTTGCACCCTTAGAAACCTGTGCACATAACTTTGCAAAATCGCCACTGGCTGCTGCTTCAAAAAAGTCTAAATTTGTCTGATCCATAATCGTTTTCCTCCTGTATGATTATCAGAAATTAGTTACAAAAAAGGATGGGCATTATATGTCCATCCTAAAAATCATGTTTACAGAGAACCCGTCAAAAACCTCCCCGCCTGGGGTTTGTACAATCTCATATTGTATATCAAAAAGAACATGCTTCGTAGTCATGCTACATCATCTCCATTCTCTTAATCAATACACTTCGTGTTCCTGTAACTACATAATACCGCAATTTTATTTCCCTGCAATATTGTTTGATTATCTTTTGCCAACTTTTCGTATGAATTCATGAAAATAATGTAAACGTTTACATACTCTATTTAAGAATCTGAATCTTTGTATATGGAATTTCAATTCCATTCTCTCTAAACGCAACAAGTAAAGCTTTGCGAATCTTTGAAGCCGTCTCTACACTCTTACCAAGTGACTTTGTTGTAAATGGGAAACGAATTTGAATACCACTATCTAAGAATTCATTTACCGTAATATTGATTGGTAAATTCTTTTCTTTTGCTTCTGCACTTCTCGTATCGATGACACCATCTGTATTTACTACAACATCAGTAATCACTCTCTCCAGTTTATCGATATCCGTATTATACGCAACCGATAAAACTAAGTAGCGAATATATGTCTTCTGTCCAAATGCTTTATCTTCTACGATTGCGGAATTCATTGTACTATTTGGCACAATGATTTTTGTATTTTCAACCGTATTTAAAATCGTATGACGGAATGTAATTTCAATCACTGTACCAGAGATATTCTTCTCAGGAAGATTTACCATATCCCCTACATGGAATGGTTGATAGATAACGATGAAGAAACCGGCGATAAAGTTACCAAACGTTTCCTGTGCAGCTAAACCAACAACAACTGTCATCACACTTGTTGCGCCTAGTATCGCTGTAGAAATGCTCTGTAAAGGTTTCACATTCATCAAGATAGCGAATGTCGCAATCACATAAATCACTGTACGTAATATCTTTAAAAGGTACTTAAATGGCATACTAGCCCTAGCATCCTTCTTCATCGCATGATCAACTAACTTTTCCAATATCGTCGTAAAAATCTTTGCGATAATCACTGTAATTAAAAATGTAATGATAAATCCTACTGCTCCATTTTCAAAAATAGTATTTCCAAATAAAAACACACTATTTTCTTTTACAATGTTTCCCATCAGTAACCTCACTTCAATAAATCACTATATTCCTTATATTCAGGCATGTACATTCTGATGATATCATAAAAACGTTTCGAATGGTTCCCTTCTAGGATATGTGCATACTCATGTAATAAAACATAATCTAAACATACAACCGGAAAATGGATGAGTCTTGATGATAAACTAATATGATGTGACATCGGTGAATAAGATCCCCATCTGCTTGTCATGTATTTTAGTGTAATACACGGAAGATTTCGATAATTTGCAAGACAAATATGATCATCCCATTCTTTCCGTCTTTCTTCCACCATTAGTTTCAGTTGTAAGTTTCCTGTACGATAGAAAATATCCTGAATGATATCATCTTTTATCTCTGGTAGATAGAATACGATACGATCATCTTCCACCGCCATAAAACGTTGCTTAGAAATGATAAATCCACTGGATATACCTTACCTAACCAACATGCTTCTTTACGGTTGGTGCCATCTAAAAGATAGCGATTCTTCTTTCTTTCTTTTTTACTAACTTTTAAGATCCATTCTTCCTTTTCAAAGATAAAGGATAGAATTTCCTGCTCACTGACATAGCGTGGGCAGGAAACGAATAATGTTCCATCATCCTTTACACGTAAGTACATTCTTTTATTTCTCTTGTGTTCGACCACGAGATTCCGCAGCTCATCATCAATATGTATTTGTCTCATGTATGTATGATACCTCTATTTATAATATAACTAAAAATAACTGTTGTTTATTATTTTTGGATATGATAATATATTTTAGCACATGGCGGCTATGGTGAAGTTGGTTAACACACTGGATTGTGGCTCCAGCACTCATGGGTTCGAGTCCCATTAGTCGCCCTTTAATATATGTTAAAAACTCGCTTAAATAGCGAGTTTTTATTATGTTCCTATACTTTTATCGAACAATTTAGCGAACAATTACTATAAATACAAAAAACAGCCTACCCCACATTGGGAGTAGGCTTTCAATTCGCTAAAGCTATCTGGTTAAATTATCAATTATAACTTTTAATTGTCCTGTTTGGTCAAGATAACCTATTAATTCCATCAATTCATCCATAATTTCTTTTGTTGCACATCCAATTTGAATTGTATCTATACTATTTTTTCTGAAATAGTATAATTGGTCCGCTTTAATAAGGGCAGATTTTCCATTTTCTGGATTAGTATTTCTATCATTCGCAGTAATTTTTAGCCAGTTATCACTATATGAACCTTGTTTTAGCTTTTCTTCCTTGATGGAAGTCATGACGCTACACACTAAATCATAAGGCAACCCTTTAACTTCGCCCTCTTCATCACTTATAACAATGAACGAATGCCCTGACAGGTCAGTACCGTCTTCACCAATGTAATTAGTAATAATGATAATATCCCCAAACTTCATTTTTTAACCTCGACAAATTTTATCTTTCTTGCAATCTGCAGTAAACAGCAACTTCTTTTCGCCGTTTAAAACAGCATCACTCCATTTAATTTTAGTAACATCTTTTAAAGCTTCTTTTGCAGTAATACTTTGACGAGGTTTCTCAAAAAAGCTTTTGTCAAGTTTTTTCATATTCCCATCATCCTTTCGCGCCAATATAGTGTACTTTCTATATTGTATTTTTATTATAACAGATGATGTCAAGTATGGATTACATATTTGCATAAAAAATAGCCTACCCTTATAAAAAGAGTAGGCTTTCATAGTTGAAATACGATTTCTAAACTTTCAATGATATAAACTGGTGTTTTATATAGTTGAAATCTATTTTAGAAAACTATCATTTTTTAAATGACTTTGATAAGTATCCTTTATCAATCGTGTAGCTTCAGTTATTACACCATTTTTCAAATAATTATCCTCAACATATTGTTCATACGAGTCACATTTGGAAACAATAAAACGAAACTGTTCCTTACTGTGAACAATCCCTCTTGAACACTCATTCGCAAAAACCAAGATTGTGTTACGAATGTCATCAACTCGATGCGCAGTATCGGTTGCGATATGATCATCTAGTTTTTTATCTAATGTATCTATCTTTTGGTTGACATTATGGTTGATGCGATCACCTGCCCATTTAAGTAACTTATCCCAAGGATTTATCTTAATTAGTCGCCCCTTGTAGCAAAAAGGGGCTGTAACGATTAAGTAAATTTTATAGATTTACTTGAGGTGTGCAGCCTC
>CALISH010000141.1 GCA_938041275.1 uncultured Solobacterium sp. | reverse complement strand
TTTTTTCTTTTGGATAATTTTCTGAAAAAAGCAATGTTCCAAATAATAAAAATATCATAGTTATTTTCCCCATAATTAAACCTCGATTTTTACATTATTTAAAACTCTCAACTAAAAAATTTCTCAATGTTGGAAAATCAAAATCTTCAGATATTTCTCTCAATATTTCATCATCGTAAGTTTTTTGATAATTTTCAATTATTTTTATTACACTTTTTCTTCCCTTTAACAATCTTTTATCACCATTCAAATTCAATATTTTAATCGTGTACTCAACTTTTTCCAATTCTTTTTCTGAAATATCTTTTCTTGGAATTATTTCTCCCGTCATTCTGTTATATGAAAAATATTTCTCTGGATTGTCAATTACTGGATTTATAAACAAATCACTCCATTTGTTGCTTTTCTTTGAGCCACAACTCTCAATATTAAGACATCCTGTAATAAAATTTTTATAATCCAAAAATAATTCTGGAAATCTATCTTTAGGTTTAATATGTTCTATCTGACTATTTTTACTTGCAATTATTTTTCTTTCACAATAAGGACAATAACTATTATTTCCGATTTTCTGTTCATTTTCCAACATATAATTTTTTAATTCTTTTTTTATTTCAAAATCAAAATCTTTCCAATTTTTTGGTTTTTCTTTTTTCTTAAATTCTTTCAAAAAGTTTGGTTCTGAAGTTTTATTTATTTTTAACATTCTTCAATCCTTTCCTTCTGATTTGAATTTCCGTATCTATAAGCATAATATCCTCATCCATTGTCCCCAATATTTCCTTTAAATCACCATATTCTTTTTTAAAATCATCAGTTTCATACTTATCCTCATTAACCATTTCTCTAATTTTTTCCAATTTATCAAATATTTCCTGATTTCTAGTTGTTTTAAGCCCCATTATATCTTCTAATATTCTCTCTGTCGGCTGTCCATAAGAATCATACAATTCATCCCCAGTCCTAACCACAATTTTTCCATCATCATCCTTATCCAGCAACATAATATTCTCTTTTTTTACACTTCCTAAAATATGCGGTGAATGTGTCGCAATAATTATCTGATTGTTTTTCCCAATTTTTCTATAAACATCGACAATTCTCTGCTGCCATTTCGGATGCAACGAAAGTTCTGGCTCGTCAATCAAAATAATAGAATTTTCAGGATTTAACATTCTTATAGCTAAAGTACGTAAAAATAACTGTTTTTCACCAGACGATAATTCGTTTATATCAAATTCATCTCCTGAAGAATTTGTGAAAAGTGTAATATTTCTACCATCTTGTGAAATATCTTCAACTTTTACATCTATACTTAAATTTTCAAATATTTCATTTATTTCATTAAAAACTTTTTTTTGTACATCTCCAACCTTTTCATTTTTATTTTTAAATATTGCTGAAATTATTTTTGTAGCTATATAAGAAGGAATATCTTTAACTAAATTTGTATTTACAATATTAATAAAATTGTATTCTTGAATCAAAGTGGTTGAAGCCATATCCATTTTTTTAAAATTCATTTCTGCTGGAGCATAAATTATTTTAGGAAGAATATTTAGTTCTTTTTTTATGTCTAAATATCTTGCTCCTACACTTCCTACACTAATTTTTTTTTCTTTAGATCCGAATTTTAAACAATACATAAAACTTAATTCATGTCCTAATTTATCTATGCATTTTTCTTCCATTGATTCAAAAAATAATTCTATTTTATTTTGAGCTTCTTCAGGAACTACTAGAACAATATTAAAATAATCCAATATACTTTCTAATATTCTTGTTTTCCCACTTCCATTTGAACCTGCTAAAACTACTAAATCTAACGGCTCATCATTTTTTTCAAAATTTATAGATATATCTCTCAATCCTTTAAATTCTTTTATATGAAGATTTTTGATTTTCATAAATTTTCATTCTCCTTTAAATCAAATGTCCTACTTCAAAGTAACCACCGTACACCCAATTCCACCTTCATTCTGATTAGCATCCTTAAATTCTGCCACATATTTTGAAGTTCTTAAATATTCATGAATCTTCTTTCTTAAAACCATTGTTCCTTTTCCGTGAATTATATAGATTTCATGATACCCTGTGAGCATTGCTCTATCCATATAAGTTTCAAGTTCTGCGATTGCTTCATCGGCGTTCATTCCACGTAGGTCGATTTCTCCTCGGACTTGGGAAGTTCGTTTTAGTGAGGCGAAGTTTTTAAATTTATTTGTTTTTTTCTTTTGAATTTTTACAATGTCATCAGTTGATACAACCAGCTTTAATATTCCAGTTTGCACTTGAATGCGGTTATCTGGCATTATTTTCAAGATTTTTCCATTTTGATTCATTGTTTTTACAAGTACTTCTTCCCCAATGGCAAAATCTACATTTTGAGTGATAATTTTCTTTTCCTTTACATTTTTCTTTTTGTCTGTAATGAATGATTCACGTAGCATATTCAGGCTTCTTTGAGCGTTTTTGGCATCTTCTTTTTTAGATTCCTCGCTGTTAATTTTGTCAATCAGATTTTTGGCTTTTGCCTGCATATTTTTCAGGTAATTGTCGGCTTCTTCGTAGGCACGTTTTATAATTTCATTTTTTTCATTTTCGAGTTTTACCATTTTTTGCTCGTAAATGTTTTTCTGTTTATCAAGTTCAGCTCTTGTTGCCTCCAATTGCGCATGCATCATTTCCAATTTATCATTTTTTTCCTTTATGGATTTTAACATTTCCTCAACTCGCTGATTATCTTCACTTATATAACTTTTCGCATTTTCAATAATTTCTTCGCTAATTCCATATTTTCTTGCAATTATAAGAGCATTGCTTTCTCCAGGTATTCCTTCCAGTAATCTGTATGTTGGTGACAATGTTTCCACATTAAATTCCATTGAGGCGCTTTTAATTCCTGTTGTGTTAAAGGCATAAGCTTTTACTTCGCTATAATGGGTTGTGATTATTGAAGTTACGTGCTTTTTGTTCAAATAATCAATGATTGCCATTGCAAAAGCTGCTCCTTCCATCGGGTCAGTTCCACTTCCTAATTCATCCATTAATACAAGTGATTTACTGCTTGCGTGTTCAATTATATCTTTTATTTTGCTAACATGCCCTGAAAATGAAGATAAATTTTGCTCCAGACTTTGTTCATCCCCAATATCTGCTAATACATTGTGAAAATATCCAACTTCAGTTTTTTCATTTGCGGGAATTGGAATACCAGATAGTGCCATAATTGTAAGAAGTCCAGCTACTTTCAATGTTACCGTTTTTCCACCAGTATTAGGTCCTGTTATAAGCATTATATTTTCAGGGTTTCCAAGCTCAAAATTAATTGGCACAACGATATTTTCATCAATTAACGGATGTCTTGCCTCAACTAGTTTCAAATATTCCTTGTTAATAATTTTGGGAACGATACATTTTTTATTAACTGAATAAGTCGTTTTAGCATCAATAAAGTCTAGTTTTTCCAGAATTCCCTTAATTTCCAGAATTTCTTCCTTTTTAGTTTTTACAATTTCTGTAATTCTAAGCAATATTTTCCTGATTTCTTCACGTTCACGAGCTTCATATTCACGTAATTTATTATTCAATGAAACAACGTTTAAAGGTTCAATGTAAACTGTACTTCCAGTTGCAGATCTATCATGTTCTATCCCTTTTACAAGCCCTTTAAAATCAGTTTTTACAGCAATTACATATCTGTCATTTCTTTGAGTTACTATTCTTTCCTGAATTGCATTTTGTGTATTTTTATTAGAAATTAGCTCATCAAATTTCTCCTTAATGTTTGCATTAATATTTTGTTTTTGTCTTCTGACATCTCGAAGCCCAATTGAAGCATCATCCTTTAAAACTCCTTCATCATTAATCGCTTCAGAAATAAAATTTTCAATATCCTTAACTTCCTCAACATCGCTAAACAAATTCCAAATTGCCTTATATTTATCTCTTACATTTTTTCTTTCTTTTTTTTGTCTATCAAATATTTCTTCTAAAACTTTTGTGTAATTAAAAGTTATAAAATAATCATCATTACTAATGTTGTTAGTTTTTTTTGATACTGAGTTTAATTCAATGCTCTCAATCCACGAGTTGAGATTCGTAATGTATCTATTCAAAAAGCCAAATTTATTTTTATAATCTGCATCTAATGTATATTGTATATCCACTTCGCACTCTAAACCCAAATCAATTTCATCGTTACTAAGATCATCTAATAAATAAATTTGGTCAATATTCTCTTCTAGATTTCCCCATAAAGCATTTCCACAAAAATGAAATTGATTTTCGAATTGGTACAAAAAATATTTATCATTTGTTTTTAGAAATTCCCTATAATCTGAATATCTAGTTCGTAAACCATGAGCAATATCAAATCCATTCCCTAATATAAATAATTTCATAGTTGGTCTCCATTATAATTTGTGTTACACGTAAACTATATATCACGAATTAAATCGTTTATACACTATATTTTTCGTATATGTAGTTTTTTATTTTTGATAGCAGTTCCCTCTCAATTTATTTTCCTTGTAAATATGCTTTATATACTTCTTTATCCATACTGTGATGTGAAGCTTTGATTTGTTCAATTAACTCAGGTTTCTCTAATAAATCAACGATACATCCACATACAATTTTTGCTGGTTCTATAAATGCTTTATATGGGTCTACAATCTTAAAATCTACACCATGAATTGCACCACTAAAACCATTGTATCCAAACTGAATCATTGGATAGAAACAGGAGACATCACCTACGTCACCACCGGCAATACTTCTTTCATTTGCAATGATTTTATCTTCCGTTGTGTAATCTAAGATATTCTGATGGGCAACCTCACTAAGTACCGGGTTTGGTGTAAATGGTAGATATCCTATCATATCCGCAAACTCTACACTTCCACCTAATGCGGCAGCACAATGTTGTGCCATCGATGAAATTTGGTGATCAATTTCTAATAACTTATCTTGATTTAAAGTACGAATATAACATTCATAGATTACTTCTGAAGGAACACTGTTAATTGTATCTCCACCCTTTGTCAAAATGCCATGTACACGTACCATATCTTTTTCTTCAAAGGTCTCACGCAACATTCCTAGAGCCGCATTGAATAATGTAAATTCATTGAGCGCATTGATACCTAAATGTGGTAGTACTCCTGCATGTGATGCCTTCCCTTTGAAGATAATTTTCTTGTATTTAAATCCAGCAAGAGAAGAGCCATAGCCATATGCATACGTAGAACCCATTGCATGTAAGTGAATGATACAGTCGCAAACATCAAATACACCAGCTTCTAACATATTCATCTTTCCACCGATGTATCGAATCTTTCCTTCCTGAATTAGTTTCCGACGATAGTCTAGATCCGTATATTCCTCTGCTGGTGTAAAGAACAATGTTACTTTCCCTTTTTTCTCTAATAAACCCGATTTCTTTAACGCAATGATTGCATTTACCATGATTGCGACTTGTGTACTATGTCCGCATGCATGTGCCGCATGGTCCTTTGGATTTGAACATGGATGTCCTTCCACAGGAATCGCATCTAATTCCGCAATCAATCCAATATGTGGTTTCCCTTCTCCAATACTTACTTGAAAGCCAGTCTCAAAATATTCCGCTTCCGCATGAATATCATACTTAGCAAGTTCTTCTTGAACCATCTTTTTTGTTTCAAATTCTTTATAGCCAAGTTCTGGATGCATAAACAACTTTTTACCTAATGCAATCATCTCATCTTGTTGTGCATCAATGATTTTATTAATCTCTGTTTTCATATATCCTCATTCCTATTCCATTGCATTCCAATATTCAATTTCATCTATCCATGCGAGTTCTTCATTCTTCACACGATTACGAACATCTGTAGATAGTTTATTTCTTTCAAAGAATCCTGCTTTGCGTAAGATAAACTCTGGGTTTATATCCTTGTTCTTTATCTTACGAGAAACTTGTACAACCATTGCCGGAACTTCTTTTCCATGCAAAGAAACAATCACGATATCTCTTGGTTGAATTGATGTATCTTCGCTTTGAAACAGTAGTGCATTGCTACAATGATTTGCATATACTTTTACATAAATTAGTTTCTTACTAAACATGATTTTAATCCTCATATAAAAAGCTACATTCATTATAATTCATGTAGCTGATATTTATCAAAAACTGTATATTCATCTGCGTCATGCGTTACCCAAAAAACAGTCTTATCTTTGATTCTTTCTTTGATGAATCTCATAACTTTTTCTTTTGTAATATCATCTAAACCTTTTAAGGGTTCATCAAAGAATAATATATCTGCTTTTGCGTACATAGCACGTAGAATTGCGACTCTGCGCTTCATACCACCAGATAAAGTAGATACCTTTTGGAACATATCATCAAGGCCCACTTGAGAAAAGTCTTGTATTAATTGTTCAAGTAAATCTTTCTTAGATTGATTACGTACAACCATCAAAACATTCTGCATGGCACTTAAATTCTCACAGAGTCTATCTTCTTGAAACACTGTTGCTTTGCGATAGTTCTGTAGTGGTGTGATTGTTCCAGAATCCGGTATTTCTAAACCCATTAACATTCTTAACAGTGTTGTTTTACCACAACCAGACGGACCTTTGAGTACATGTACCATCCCTGTTTCAAAGTTATGGTTCCAATTTGTGAAAACAGGATGTTGATCAAATGTTTTACAAATATCATGTAATTGAATTGTATCCATCATAAACACTCCGTTTCTATATACTTGATAAGCATACGTATCAAAATCATCACAAGTTTTTCCAGTACTGTACTTAAAATAATAATGACAAGTGTCCAAGCAAATAAATCGGCTGTATCAAAATATACCTTTGCCTGTTGTAAGTGTTCTCCAATCGAAAACTTTGGTAAACCGATAACTTCAGCCGCAATACCTGATTTCCATGCAAGACCTAACGCTAAGGAACAAGCACTTTGGAAGTATGGAAGAATACTTGAAGTATAAATATAACGAATACGCGTAAAATTGGATAGTTCAAATACGTCTGCCATTTCTAGCAACTGATGGTCACACATCTCAATCCCCTTTCGCACATTCTCATAGAAAATTGGAAAGACCATTAAGAAGGAAATCACAATCGATAGTTGTGCAGAGCGTACCCAAATCAGCACAAGAATAATAAAGGAAGCGACCGGAATCGACTTTACTGTAAAGACAAGTGGAGCTAGTAACTGTTTAAACCAGTTATACTTTGCGGCAAAGATAGCCATCAAAATTCCTGCTATCATCGCTAGTATAAAACCTAAACTAATATTCACAAGTGAACGTAAAATAGATTGGTAGAAATCTACTGTTTTTAGTAATTCTGTTAGTCGTAAAATAACGGTAAAAGGAGATACCAGTAGTATCTCCTGATTTAATATCATACTGATGGCTTGCCATACGAGAAGCCAAAATAGTATTGTCCAGATTTTAACCTTTGATTTAGTTAGCTCCATAATAGAAATCATCTTCCGGTAAGCTGCCACCGACTGACTTTGGATTCTGCTCATTTAATACACTGAGATAACCTGAAAGTTTCTCCTTCATCTCTTTACCAGCGATGTATGTAATGTTGCAGAATGGTAATGCTTTCTTAGCGACTGCTGCCGCAATAATATCATAGGATTCAATCATTGTCGCTGCTTCATCGTTATTTTCATTTACAAACTTAATAGATACTTCATACTTCTCTAAGAAATCCATAACTGCTTCTGGGTGTGCTTCCACAAAATCTTTACGTGCTACTACAACACCAGTGATCAATGAACTCTTATTCTTTTCATTTTTTTGGATTTCGTCCCATTCCTTTGTTAAGTCTAATGCCGCATGAATTTTATCATTCTTAGCTGCAGCTGCAGTAACAAATGGTTGTGGTAACATTGCGATTGCATTTGGATCTTGTGCTAAAGCCTGAACACATTCTGCGTGTTCGCTCTTCCATTCAATCGTAACATCTGTTCCCACTTGAAGACCATTCTTTTCTAAAATGTAATTAAGTACATACTCTGGAGTAGCACCCTTACCACTTGCATAAATTGTCTTACCCTTTAAGTCCGCTACAGAGTGGATAGAATCACCTGTTTCACAGATATATAGAACACCCAATGTATTGATAGCCAATACCTGTAAATTCTTTTCCATCTTGTTATAGAGTACAGACGCAAGATTTGCAGGAACTGCCGCAATATCAACATCTCCCTTTACAATCTTTGGTGTAACTTCATCTACTGAAGATAAGATTTCGAACTTATAATTGTTGGAAGTAATCTTACCTTCGTCATTTTCCTTCATCATTTGAACCATACCCATTGATGTTGGTCCCTTTAAGGTTGCTACGTTTACATCAACTGGCTCAACTGCCTTTGGTGTTTCTGTTGGTGTCGATGATTCCTTCTTGGTTTTTGGTGTACATCCTGCCAAAAGTGCTACAGATAATACAGTAGTCAACAGTTTTGTTACGATATTTTTCATATTCTCTCCCTATGTCTATCAATTACACTACATGTGTAATTCCTATTATGTAAGTCGAATCATTTATCATGATTCTCTCTACTATTTTTCAATTGTAACGCGAATGTAATAAACATACCACTAAAGTGTTCACACTATATTAATCACGACGATCTCCTAATTTTCACTAAACATAACCAAAGCGATAATTACACCATTTTCATCTATCAAATAGAGTAGAGTGATGATAATCAATTTATTTGATTATCATCGACCCTCTCATCG
>CALISH010000140.1 GCA_938041275.1 uncultured Solobacterium sp. | reverse complement strand
TGGTAATAAACTCTTATCATCAGCTGGTTCAATAGACATTACATCCAAAGATGTATTGAAGAATCCTCTGGCTATAATTAAGAACTTAATGAATTTGACATATTCATCTAACTCCATGTATATAGTCTCTACATACTGTACGATGTAATCAATAATATCTTGATTGTCTTTATATACATATGGATTACGTAAGATATAGTCCACTTCATAGTCTTTTATAGTCTTAAGATCTATAGGGATATAGATACTATTTATTGATGCTAATACATCTTTATAGCACCCAGAGTTTCTGAATGCTTGATAGGTTTCTTTATTCTTAAAATTCAATCTATCAATATATGCCAAACAAATCTTTGGAGATGCAAAGATTAGTTCTTCTGGAATATTTTCATTGATGAATCTTTCAAAAGAATTAGCAATCTCATTAGAAGATTTCTTAGTGACAGATGTAATTTGTTTTGCTGCATCAAGAAGCAGTTTATTGTAATCCATCTTCAGTTACCTCGACATATTGATTAGCATAATAAATTAATAGAGCACATGTAATAGCCGAATAGAATAGCTGTTTAAGCTCTTCAGTATACAAGTCTATCACGTACTTAATATTGAATGCCATTGTTTGTGTTTGACCAGCTTTATCTGTAAACCTAATAGTCAAACGTTCTAACAATGTATCAGCATATATTCTAACCTTAAATTTATTATTCATATCAAAATCTAAGAATCTATCTGACAAATGTTGGTTCCTAATCATATAGAAAACAATATCACTAGGATTTACCTTTGATAGTAGAGCGTATAATTGAGCAAAGCCCTTAGTATCACCATTGATACTATATAAATAACCGGCTCCATCATATACAGGCTCTCCGTTTACAATAGCTTTAGGTTCTTCTTCCGTAATTAGAACGTCTAGATCTTTTGTGGTTTTATATAGACTTCTGATTAGTTCCTCAGAGTCCATCAAGAATTGATCTATATCCATACTAGAATCCTTTCGCATAAATCTTACCCATAGCAATGAATAAGATTTCTAAGTCTTCTTGAGTATAACGTTCACGTTCAGCACTGTACCAGGATACTACATGATCAATACGTTCATTTGATGTGCGTACGTATAAGTATCCATTGTCTTCTTGAGCTGTAGCATTAAACGTACCATAAGGCGTTTCAAATGAATAAGCATTAGCTTCATATAACTGAGTGGTTTTCATCTTATGTAAGATATCTAATGCTAATTGTTTAATATCTTCAGTTACAGGATATAACAATTGTCGTTCTTCCATATTATTACCTCCTTTGGAAATTACTACTAAGTTAGTTTAGTTTATCTTTATCAGCCGGATCTGGAAGCTCTGGCATAACACTGCCATCCGTAGCAGATCGTAAAGCCATTAATACTTGTGCATAGTTAGCAGCGCTATCTTTTCTACCAACTTCTTCTATGAGGAACTTACCAAACAATACTTTTACATCATCATCGTCGCATTCAGTAATAAGCTCATCGAGTCGTTTAAATCCTTCAGCTTTATCATAGACTCTATATTTAGATTCATCAGTATCCATATAAATAAAGATAGATAAAATAGATGACATAATGGCATAGTATAGTCTGTGTTCTTCTTTAGGATTTAGAGTGTCTAGCTCATGGTTTTCTTTCTCACCTAATAGTATTAAACGTTCATTACGGCTATCATACATAACCACAATACGTTTATTAATAAAACGAATACCTATTAGTAATATATCAGTACCAATAGCTTCACCTAATGAACAACTAGTGGATTCTTTACGTTCAATATATTCATCTAAGTCTTCTTTAAGTAAGAACTGTTCTATATTGTAATCATCTACATTAAGAAAACTTAAATCGAAATCTACTTCTTTACCTGTTTTAGCATTTACTGCTCTAGCCGCACCGAAATTACCATCGTCTTCTTCGAAATGATATTTCATATGTCTAAAAGAATCCAAAGTGAATGCTTTTAAATCTTTAATGATATAAGCAGTAGTCAATAACCCATGGATACCACCACATAATATAGTTGCTACATGGTAAAATCCATACCGAGACGAAGTCAATTCTTTAAATACATCATCAACTGTAAATAGATCGTCCATCCCTAAATCCATATCTTCTACATTTTTAAATAATTCTTCTTTTGATAAACGTTTTTTATTTTCCATTTTTATTACCTCGTATAATCTTTTAATACAATAATGGTTCTCCAGATAAGCCATGCTCTAATAGCAAGCTTACTGTGTCTTCAAGTGCTAAATTAATAGTATCTAAAATAAACTTCTCACGTTCTTTTATATCAGGCTTCAATGTATTCTCAAAGTCTTGTAAATCACAAGCAAAGTATTCTGTTTCAGTATAGTCTAAAGATGATAACGAACGTACTGTATATTGGATTTCACCTATGGTAAGCTGTTTAGTATGATAGGTTAATGGTCCAAATATAACACTAACGCTACGTTCTACATACTTAGATATATAATCAGCTGAGAATACTTCCATTGCTGATCCAGATTTGACTCTATTTATATAGAATAGATCGAATCCATGTCTATTTTTAGTACGTCTAACTATACCACTATATTTGAGTGGTATAATGTAAGTATATTCAAGATAAAGCAATAATGTCGCTGATACGTATGGCTGAGTATATAAACTTTTTACACAGTCCCATATCTTATCATGCAATTCTTTTATCTTCTTATTACATTTCTTTTTATGGAATATCTTCTTATACCATGGTAAGTTCTTATACTCGTTTTTAACCAAGTCTAATGATGTAAGAGCTACATTGAGGTCAAAATAATGCTTGTAGTTATCTTCTTCCATAAATCACCTTAAATTATTCATCTGGAGAAATCAATTTTCTACAAAAGTCGTTAATGATACCACGTATACCATGATTAGTAAAATCGTCGTCGTCATCATATTCATAGACAATTTCTACTGGTTTTACTGATTCATCACCAATTTCTCTAGCAATGATAAATCTAATACTATCAGCATTAGCTGTATCATACTTTACTTTAGAAATATTGATAGAACCGAATACACTTCTACCAATATACTTTCTGGTTATCGATAGTTTAGTCCCTTCTAGGTCTATCTCTAAATTCATATCGTTATATAATCTAGTACAGTTACCTATGACTTTGCAAACTTCTGCTACATTATCTAATACATCAATCATTAATGCATTATTGCAGAAGCTGCTAATACTAGAGTCTATTCTTCTTAGTTTCCACCATAATAGTGGTAACTTAAGAAAATTAGTATTCTCTTCTAGTCTATCTTCTAAATCAGTACGTTTAATCATCAGATCTAAAAGATATGTGTTGTTGTTTGCCATTATTTGTAAACTCCCTTCAATTCATCTACATTAAAAGCAACCTGTGTTAGTTTAAAGAATGTATCCTGAAGAAGATTGTACAGATAGGTATTGCCACCATCAATAGCATCTAATGTATAAGTAGCATACTTAGCAGGATTATCTCTGTTTAACTGAATAATCATAAATCCAAATACTGGTTCATTACCAGCTTTAGACCATAAGTATTCATAAGCAGCTAACTGCATAAAGTATTTGTACCCTATATGGTTAGATGTCTTGAAATCGACTAGGTATAATAACCCATCAACTCTCATGATACAATCAATAGTTCCTTTGAAGTATTTACCCTCAAAGGATTGCTCTAATCCTAATATCTCTATAGTCTTACCAAACTTATTCACTTGCTCATCATACCAAGATATAAAAGCATAGAATCCAGCTTGAGTATAGTCATCAGGATTAATAGTGTTTAAGTCTCTATCTCCGGATAGGAATCGCTCTATTTCAGAGTGGACTTTAGTTCCTATAACAGCATATCTCGATAGTTCTTTCTTATAGCTTATACCTTTAAAGCCTAAGCTATTAGCCCAGTACATTAGAGATTCTTCACTGATATAGGAAAGTATTTCTGTTACTCGTTTAGCCTCACTTTCTTCTGTGTATTTAGATACATGGGTTACATGGTCTAAAGACAAATCTACTAGCATTATTAAACACCTCCATTTCTATAATATATAGTTGACAATATAGTTAAATTAAACTTTTACAATCATAACTTATTAGTAAATGCGGCGACTAATAAATCTTGTTTAGTTTAATGCGTTTAAAATTTCTCCTATAATAAATATATACTACCAATTCCTATATGCCTTTATGTCACACTGTGGCATAGGGGCATATAACCCTGACTCGATACAAATAGCCTAGGGAAACATATTAGTAAAATCTCTTATTTTTCAACGGAGGAGCTACTATTCATGGCACAAGAAATTAAAACATTGAATACTACTTTCCTTTTCCAACAACACAAACAAGAATTCGAGAAAGAAATGATCGAATTCATTAATGCTGGTAAAGTGATTGATATATCTTCTAAAGAGTTTGAAGATATCGCTTATGAAATCCGTAAGCAACAAAAGTTATCTAGTAACTTAGTTGAGTTCTTGAACTTCAAAGGACTTAAATTAGTTATTGGTAAGAAACCTATGCCTAGAATGATGAAAGTATTCATGGCTAGAGATCTTAAAGGTGATCGTAATAAATATGCAATCTATATTGACGTATATGGTCTTATCGAATTAGATGAGAACGGTAAATACGTTTGTCATAATATTAGTGTATTGATTGCTAATCTTATTTATGCTGCTACTATTCATGCTTATCATTTAGATAAGATTAATGGTACTAGCACTATCGAAGATGCTGCACATGCATTCGCTAACTTATTCACTAATATCATCAATTACTTATTCAAGATCAATAATATCAATGGTCTACGTAATCGTTGCTTATTCTTATCTTCTTTATACTTCCTTAATACGGTATATAAGAAATCTAAGTTTAGTAATAACGTAAACTTAGCTAAGAAGATTGCCAATATTACCGAACGTGAGAAAGAGCTTCTTGTAGCTTATCTTGACGTAGATTCTTTAGCTAATATTGATTTCTTTATGAAAACTTGTAATGACATTCTTAAACTTAAAGAACTAGAATTACAACCATTCTTGGCTACATGGATTAAACTATATACACCAGGAACTATGTTTGCATTAGAATACTTCCCGGCATTCAGTGCTATGCTTACAGATGCATACGTTGGTTGCTTCTTGAATAACCAATCCACTATTGAAAAAGTGGCTGGTAATGCAATGGTAGCATACTGTAATGATATTTTGAAAAAAGTAATCTAATCGGAGGATAATACATGCGACATAATCACAATGAGATTAATATTGTAGAGCATGTAGATTTACTCAGGAATTATACTGTAAAGAATATTGAATCTATTCAAGCGGGTATGATTCCTGAGTTATTAGATATCTCTTGGTCTGTATCTCAATACTATCTCGAAGAAGGCCGTCATAAATATGTATTTGGTAAAGACAAATACGTACTTAAAGTAAATGGTCTACGATTTATTACTGATAGGCCATCCAAAAAGAAACTAGTATATATCAAGAACTTTAAAGACGCAGTTGACGAAAGATTGGTTAATCCATCTTTAGTATTCGTCAATGGTTTATTCATCAAATGGTCTGATATTATACTAGTTAGAGATCAACGATATACATATCTCTATATAAATAATAAAGTGGGTATTGACCCTATTCATATTGATGATGTACAAATCATCAATATCCCATTCAATGTAAGTTATTCTGAAAAACGTAATATCCCTTACAAAGAATCAGTTATCTTCATATTTGGTGATAATGGATTAGCATTAGACTATGGTGCTATTGTAATCTCCACTAATACTGAACGTATTAATCTTATAACTAAGCAATGGACTAACTTATCTGGCGCAACTATTGAGAACTTAGATATCTTAGTAGATAAACGTCATAAGTCTACTGATAAGAACTTTATATGTTTCACCGAGGGTAAACTAAACCCTAAAATTAAACCTGAAGTTAAGAATCTTAACTTAGTATCAATTAATGATGGTAATCCTATAGATAAAGACTTGGTTATGAAATACTTCTATAGAGCAGTAGTTAATGATAACCAATCTAATATAGTTAGACCACCTAATGATGATATTATGAAATCTGCTTTAGTAGATAATACTATCAAAGGACTAGACTTGCATACAATGCAGAAGGACTTTGATTATGAATATCGTAATGATACTGAATACAATGATAACTTCTTGCATGGTATTAGATATATCTCTAGATATAATGGAGCATTCTTTGATGAGTTATATGAAAAGCTATCTAATATCTATAGTGATTCTTATACTGGTGAGCAATTCAAATCTTATATTGGTACAGATTTAATCTTTAGAATGCCACGCGGTCTACATGACCGTACTGAGACATTCGTTATGATTCATCGTAATGGTGAGTTATGGGATTTATATAACCGTATCAAATATATTGGCAGTGAATTCCAAATCCAATTAACTCAAGAAGAGTATGATGATATCCAAGAGTATGATACTTTTGAGATTGTAAGATTCTCTAGAGTCAATAATAACTTCCTCAAAGTTCAAGTACCTAATACTGACACTATCGAGAATACAACTATTCCATATGAAGATTTAATTGTATTCGCTAACTATACAGACAATCATATATACTATGACTGTCTTGAGTTCACTAAAGATTCTTTATTCGATGCACCATTCACTATCGATAAAGAAGCTAAGACTATTAGCTTTACTGACGCTAGCTGGTACGGTAAAGATATCTATATGGCATCTAAACGTCAATTTAGATATGCATACTATCCACCAGTAAACTATAAACGTTGTACGTTCTATCTAACTAAGGACTTTGTAGCTTGTAAAGACCCAGATAGATATCTGGTATTCCATAATGGACGTATGCTATCTAAAGATATGTATCGTTTCTTATTCGAAGAACCAGATAACTCTGTAGTTAGACCTGTAATTCATACTCGTATTATGGCAGAACCTGGTGATAGAGTAGAAATCTTCTATGTTCCAGATGCTTTGAATTACGTAGATATTGGTGCAAATAATACAGCACAAGTTACTCATGTCAAAGCCACTATCGATAATCAACCTATCTTTACTATCCCATTCCCTACAAAGAGCTTCTTGAATGATAAGAATAGTTTCTTTGTAATGCGTGGTAGTGTAATCTTAGAGCAATCTAGATATGATGTGATTGGTAATAAGATTATCATGAAAGACTCTAGTGATTATCTTCCTTTAGGGCGTGAATTGACATTTGTATTTATCTTTAATAAAGCATTAGATGTAGATACATTCGGTGGTGTTAAAGAAGAAGATATCTTAACGGTAGATGCTAGATTCACTTATGCTGAATCTGTAGACGATATCTATTATGATATCCCTTATCCGTACGAGGGTTATAATGGGTTCTTCTTTGTATCATACAGAGGCTTGTATGTAAACCCATCTCGATATACTATCGAAGATGGTGGTCGTACTATTAGATTCAGTAATAATGATTTACATCTAGATCCTGATACTGCCATGGTATTCGTATTCGTATATCCTACAAACAAGTATACTCTAGATGCTAGTGCTGTACGTGTAACTGCTAATATAGAAAACCAAACTAAGTTTACTGTACCAGTACCTTATGCTGATTACTTTAAAGACGGTAATGAGTTCTTCGTTATACGTAATGGTATCTTCTTAGATACAGATGATTACATCGTAGACCCTGATAATAATACTATGACATTGACTTCACCATATGGCTTAGACATTGGTCAAGAATTAGTATTCAACTTTATGGTTGGTAATAAAGTTAGTGTCAAGAATCATACTATCACTATTAGAGCCACTAGAGACGATCAACAAGTCTTCAAATTACCTGAAGTATTCCATGATTATAATAAGAGAGACAATAAGTTCTTCTTAGTTATTGGTGATACTCTTGTAGATAAACGTCGTTATGTAATTGATGGCGATGATTTACGATTCTTAGGTGATGACGATAAGATTCCTTATGGTCGTGAAATTGACTTTATCTTTGTATACTGTCAACCTATAGATGATGTAACTGGTTCTATAGGTGATATGGTAGATACTTCTAAGTATGGTATCTTTAATAGTAAAGCTACAACTATAACTACTGATGGTCAAAGAGACATTAAGATTCCATTCGAAGAAACTCTATTATATGATCATAACTTCTTTGTAACTATTGGTAGTACTTTTATAGATGCATCTAACTATACTATCAATAATGCTACTGGATATATTAATTTAATCAATGATAATATTAAAACAGTAGCTGGTAGAGAAGTCTTATTTACACTAATAGATTCCAAATACGCTGTAGTTGAAAAAGATATCAGTATTACTAAGTCTACTATGGAAAACCAAATGGACTTTGATATCGTATTACCATTTGATAACTACTTTGAGCAAGGGAATAAGTGTTTAGTATTCATTGATAATGTGTATGTGGATCCATTCAGATACACTATTGATGAGAAACGTAATAAGTTATCCTTAGTTGATTTTGAAGATGCTCTCCCTAAGGATAAGAATGTGACATTCATGTACTTATACGTAGCCAATAATACCAATAAGTCTTATACTTCAGAAGAAGTTCAACACCCTAAGCTTACAGAGTATGGTTATATCTATCTAGATAAGAAGAATATCAAGCATAATATGAATTCTAAGCTATTCTTCTTATATGTAAATGGTAAGAAAGTAGTTGCTGATACTATTGTAACTCCAGCTAATAATATTATTAGACTTACTGAAGATCCTCAAACAAGATTCAATGCAGTTATTATGGATTACACACCAAGAATAGCTGACTTAGAACCTTATAAGAATATCAGATCTGATTATGATACTATCATTAACTCTGTAAATCTTGAAGATGTAGATAAGATGTGGGATATCTATACTAAAGTTTCTGATATTGAGGGACATAAAGTTCCTAATATTAGTCAAGAAGCTATTGTTAACCATATCATTCGTGAACACTACATTGCTAGTGGTGTAAATAAAGGATTGCCATTCATTTATACATATGACACATCTACATTGAAGAATAAACAAATCAATGAAGTTAAAGAAATTACTCATAGATTCGTTGCTCCAGGTAGTTATAGCTTTACAGTACCTGAGGGTATTACTAAGTTAAGTATCCAATCTATCTCTGGTTCCAGTAAAGTCAATGTATTTAGTGATAGAACTACAAATCCATTATCTAATGCTAAAGTTGGTGAAGCATCATACTTGATTCCTCAAGAAAAAGCTGATGACTTTAATAAGTTGATCAAATGTATCTTCTCTATTAGCCAACCTAAATCTAATAATGGTATACCTCAAAAAGGATGGGCCATTGGTATAAATCCTAACGAGGGTACATATGGTATATCTGCTGATCCTGATATCTTAGCTGGTAACTTAGTAATTCAAACTATTAAGACTATGCCTAAGATTAAGTATAAAGTTACAGCTCCTAGAGGTGGTTTTGTATGTATTGGTTTCGATAAAAATGACGGTAAACGTCCTAAGTATATAGTAGATTACAAATCATTTACTAATGCTGGCTGGTTCCCTAAACGTTTTAATGCTGATACTGATACGTATGAAGAAATTCCTACAGGCGAAGATAAGACCATTTCTTACGATAACGTATTTACATGGGATGAGGGTGAATCTATATTTGAAGTTCCAGATGGTGTAACTAATATGACAGTTGCATTATGTAGTGGCTTCGAAGCTACTGTTGCTTTGAATGATAGTGTAACTTACGTATCTAAGATGGCCGCTATCCAAATCGTAGGTTATGGTATTAATAAATTTAGTGTACCTGATTTACCTGATAGTGCTACAATAGAACGTACCGATATCTATAGATATTATAATGCTTCTACTTCACGTTATGGTACCGCGTCTAGAAATACTGTAAGTGCTGGTATTGAATTGGATAAGCAATCTAACTTTACTAAGTTTGGTAAGAGTACTTATACAGAAGCGCCATATCATCAATATGACCAAGATACATTAGCCAACTACTCACCTACTAATATGGATAATACTGAGTATAATAAATCGTTTACACGTTTAACAAACGAAGGTATGCTAGTATCTGTATCTAGTGGTGTTGAAGGTGTATCTAACTATACAGATATACGTGTAGAGCCTGGTGAAAGATATATGGTAGTTGTAGGTAAAGGCGCTACTTCCGATGGCGCTTTAAGTATTACTTATGATAACTTAGTACCAACGAGAGAGTCTAACTTATATATTATGGATACATTTAATGCTAGTCGTGAAGTTATGACTCATCCTGGCGTAGACTATGCTACTAATGATGAATTGGTATTAGATGATTTACGTAATAGACAACTTACTCCTGTAAGTGAAGAAGATAAATTAAACTCCTTTAATAGTCCTACATTCATTGGTAATAAGCCAGAAGCTTCTACTGATGAATATACTAATATTGAAGAAGTACAAACTACATTTACTCATGATGGTTCCGAAGCTAAAGTTTACAAAGAAAACACTTGGTGGGAACTTAAATACTAAAAATACTGAGGTAGGGGCCTTTAAGCTCCTACCTCAATTTTTGGTGTACTTTAACATTTATATAATTTGACGACTTTTAAAAGGAGGTTACTATATGCCTAATACTACTAGATACAACAGTGGTAGAGCACCGGTTATAGCCTTAGATTATGACTCTAGGTTTATAGCTCATAAGAAAGAGCTATTGGTAGATTATAAAAAAGGCAAGCTCTATGTAGTATCTGCTGAAGATAAATCAGTTATTATAGATATTACTGCTAATATCATCAATGAGTTTACTAGTTCTGGTTCTATTGCCGATAACTTCATTGTTAATATTGAGGGTGTTGGTGAGATTAATCTTACTAAAGCCATTAATAGAATCTATAAGAATAATATTACATTAAAAGAGAATGATGAGGCGCATTATCTTTCTCCGACATTAAGATTCGATAACCGTTCTATTACAGTACAAAATACTGACATCAGCATATCTAACTTTAAGGTTGCTGGTGATAATACTTATCCAGTTAAATCTGGTAATATAATCAAATGGGTACCACGTATTGATGAAGATGTAGTTAAACGTGTTACTAGATTAGAAACATTAGCTCCACCTGATGCGGAAGAGTTCAAACGTCTTCGTAAGCAAATTGCAGATATCCAAGTTACTGCTGATTTATATGCAGAATTACCAGCTATAAAATCTTTATCTGATTCTAACCGTAATCGTTTAGATGTATTAGATGCTAAGATTCTTAAAACTGCTGAGATTGATCCAATCAAAACAGATATCTCCGGACTTAAATCTGATACCCAAGCTATGAATAATAGATTGGCTACATTAGAAGCTAAAGAAGATACTGAACCTAAGTTTACTGCTTTAGATAAACGTATTACTGCTATTGAAGCACAATCTTCTGCTTTTAATAAGATTACTGATCTTCAAGTTAAAGTACAAACTTTATTATCTAAACCCGATTTAGAGCCTAAGGTTACGAAGACG
>CALISH010000139.1 GCA_938041275.1 uncultured Solobacterium sp. | reverse complement strand
AACCCTAAGCGTGCAGCACATTCTGTTCGTGTTGCACATACTGCGTTTAGACTTGCAAAAATTCATCATTTGGATGAACAACTCGCATATCAAATGGGTTTATTACATGATGTCACAAAGAAAATGAGTGATGAAGAAGGATATCAACTTCTATTACACTTTCGACCAGAAGTATTAAAACTCGATCCGGCAATCTGGCATAGCTATACTGCAGTCATCTGGTTAAAACAGAATCTGTGTTGTTATAACAAGAAAATCTTACAAGCAATCCAACACCATACCCTTGGGGATGGTAAAAGTGCATATGATCATATCTTATACATTGCAGATAAGATTGAACCGGGTCGTCAGTATGATGTGACCATGCATACAAAGATTGCAGAGAGAAATCTTAAGCAAGGGGCGGAGTATGTCCTTGCGGATGCGAAAAAATATATACTTGAAAAGGAGGGAAAACATGTCTGAATTACTGAATTTAGTACGTCATACATTAGATGAAAAATTGGCAGAGAATATCGTGACAATCGATATCCGCAATGTCAATGCTTATACAGACTATTATGTCATCTGTACTGCAAAGAATCCTAGACACGCAAATTCTCTTGTGGAATTTGTAGAAAAAGAAGTAACGAAGAATGGCTTTGATGTACGTCTTCGTGAAGGTGAAAGGGAATCAACTTGGGTATTAATTGATATGAATGAAGTGGTTGTACATATCTTTACAGAAGATGCTAGAAATACGTATCGCTTAGAAGCTTTATGGGCGGATCAACCACAAGAAACGCTATAACAAATACGAAGATGTTTTTATAACATCTTCTTTTCAAACGAAAGGTGGTAAACCAATATGATTAAGACGATTCTATGGGATATCGATGGTACGATATTAAATTTTCAAAGCGCAGCAGAAAACTCATTGAAAAATACATTTAGAAAGTTTGGCTATGGTGAAATTACAGATAAGCTTTTACACATGTATGAAGGAATCAACGATGTATACTGGTGCAAACTCGAAAAAGGTGAAATCACAAAAGAGAAACTACTCGTAGAACGTTTTGTGGAGTTCTTTACTAAGATTGGTGTTGAAACCACCCGTGTAAAGGAATTCAATCAAGCGTACTTAAATGGATTATTAGATACGGTAGTTTTTATGCCTGAAGCATATGAAACGGTGAAGAAACTACACCCACAGTACAAACAATACATCGTTACTAACGGTGTAAAACAACTACAACGACAGAAGATTGCTAAGGCAAAGATTGAAGAATTCTTTGATGGTATCTTTATCTCCGATAAAATTGGACATGAAAAACCACAGATTGAATTCTTTGACTATGTGTTTGATCGAATTGAAACACAAAATCGTGATGAAATAATAATTATTGGAGATTCTTTGACGAGTGATATTGCGGGTGGGATTCATGCAGGAATTCATACCTGTTGGTATCATCCTAGCAATGAAGAAAATCACAGTGACATAAAACCGGAGTTTACAGTCACTTCTCATCTTGCATTCCAAGAGTTATTAAAGCAGTTATAAGGGAGTAAACGTATGAAGTGGTATGAACAAAAATATGTAAATCATCGAGATTGGATACTTGATCAGATGGGCTTGCTTGGCATGGAGAGTGCAGAGTTAGTTGTTGTTTTACTGATTGATTTTATGAATCAAAATCATATTGAAATCACGATGGATGCTCTTAAAGAAAAGACGGGAATACAAGAAGAGGAATTGAACCGTGTGATATCCGCACTTTGTGCGAAGAAGTATTTAGATATTAAAGCTTCCGCAAGAGCGGTTGTCTTTGACTTGTCAGGACTCTTTGAAACGGATGTCGCAAGAGTTGAAAATATCCTAGATCGCTCACTGATTGATACTTTTGAGACTGAATTTGGTAGAACATTAAGCCAAAATGAAATGCAGAAAATTAGTGATTGGAATAAGGTGACGGATAAACGTTTGATTATTGCGGCACTACGTGAAGCCAGTGCTTACCAACATTTAAATCTAGGCTATGTTGAAAAGATTTTATCTGATTGGAAACAGAAAAAAATCACTGCAGATTCTGTAGGAGTGGAGAAGAAATAATGGAGCGTTTATCAGTACCATTTATTCTGGAATATCTACAGAAATTACATCCAAACGCACATTGTGAATTAACGCATCGTAATCCCTATGAATTATCTGTTGCGGTAATCCTTTCTGCACAGACAACAGACGTATCCGTCAATCGCGTAACACCTGCGTTATTTGAGGCTTATCCATCTCCATATGACTTGGCCAAGGCACCAACGAAAGATGTTGAGAAATATATCGCATCCCTTGGTTTATATCGTAATAAGGCAAGACAAATTGTTGGTTTTGCCAAAGGCGTTGTAGAACAGTTTAATGGGGAAGTACCACATACGATGGAGGAACTAACAACACTACCGGGTATCGGTAGAAAGTGTGCGAATGTCATTATGGCTGAGTGTTTTAATATTCCAAGCATTGCGGTAGATACACACGTTGCACGTATTTCTAGAAGGCTTGGACTTTGTTATCAGAAGGATGATGTGGAAAAGATTGAACGTAAACTAATGCGGAAAATTCCACGTGATCGTTGGATTAAAACCCATCATCAGATGATATTCTTTGGCCGCTATCTGTGTCATGCGCGTAATCCAGAATGTTATCGTTGTCCATTCGTGAATGGATGTCATGAAAAACAAAAGAACTTAACACCACCTAAAACAAAATAACCTTCCATCTCTATTTTAAAAGGAGGAAAAATGATGAGACCATATGTTATATCAGCTTGTTCACCAGCTGATTTGAGTAAACAATATTTTGAAGAACGAAATATTCCATATTTATGTTTTGAATATGAACTAGCAGATGCCACATATACAGATGACTTATTTGAATCTGTGTCCGCTAGTGACTTCTATCAAGCGATGGTAGATGGCGCAATGACACGTACTTCACAGATGAACCAAATTGGTTATGAGGAATTTTTTGAGAGTATCTTAAAAGAAGGAAATGACTTATTACACTTTACGTTATCTTCTGGAATCTCTGGCACCTATAACTCTGCACGCATGGCGGCAGAAGCAATGCATGAAAAATATCCAGAACGTAAAATCTATGTCGTGGATTCTAAGAATGCTTCTTCAGGTTTTGGATTACTTGTAGAAAAGGCAAAGGAACTCCAAGAGTCAGGCATAGATATTGATACACTTCATGAGTGGATTGAAGCACATAAGTTAGAATGTCATGCATGGTTTTTCTCAGGTGATTTAACTTTCTTTATCCGTGGCGGAAGAATCTCAAAAACGGCAGGAACCATTGGTAATATGTTGCGAATTTGTCCTTTAATGCAGGTAGATTCAGAAGGGAAACTTGTTGTACGCCAGAAAGTCCATGGTAAGCGAAAAGTCATTCGTGCCATCGTAGAAAAGATGGAAGAATATACCGAGAACGGCCACGACTATAATTGGAAAGTCTTTATCTCTCACAGTAATTGTTTAGAAGATGCGAATGCGGTAAAAGAGTTAGTCGAAGAGAAGTTTCCAAATACAAAAGGGAAGATTACAATCTTCAATATCGGACCAGTTATTGGTGCACATACAGGACCTGGAACAGTTACATTATTCTTCTGGGGTAAAGATCGTTCTGTAATTGAAAAAGTTGCATAATACATATTTTCAATGATAGGGAAACCTATCATTTTTTGAATTCAAACTGGTGAAAATGGGCCTTGTAAGGGTGGTTGTAACTGAAGCAGTGAAATGTTAAAATGATATGGCTTATGAGGGATAACTCATAACAGGGAGGGAAAATGAAAAAGTTAACAGCATTATTAGCTAGTGCAACAATGGCTTTGTCACTTGTAGGATGCTCAACAGGGAAGACATATACTGGTGAGGCATATGGACATGACAAGGAAAACCCAGTTAAAGTCACACTAACAATCAAAGACAAGACAATCACGAAGGTAGAAGTTGATGCGTCTCACGAAACAAATGGTATTGGTTCAAAAGCAGCAGAAACAATGCCAGGAGCTATCGTCGCAGCTAACTCTTTAGATGTAGATGGAGTATCAGGTGCCACACAGACATCTAAGGCTATCATCGAAGCAGCTACAGCAGCTTTGAAACAAGCAGGATTAGAACCATCAGACTTAGTAAGTAAGAATACAAGCACAACAAAGGCAAAGGATATTGAAGAAACAGTAGACGTTGTTGTAGTTGGTGCAGGTGGAGCTGGTATGACAGCTGCTATTACTGCAACAGATGCAGGTAAGAAGGTTATCGTAGTAGAAAGCCAACCAATCGCTGGTGGTAACTCTGTACGCTCAACTGGTGGTATGAATGCGGCTAAAACACCATACCAAGATAAGAATGAATTTAAAGAGGCTGCAGGTGTTGAAAAAACATTAGCGACTGCAGCAGAAAAGTTCGCAGATAACGCAACAATCACAGCTTTAGCGGCTACAGTTAAATCACAATGGGATGCATACCAAGCAAATCCACAGGGATATTTCGATTCTGTTGAATTAATGGAATTAGATACAATGATCGGTGGTAAGGGTAAGAACAACCCAGAACTCGTTAAAGCTCTTGCGGAAAATTCTGCAGACGCTATCGAGTGGTTAGCATCTATTGGTGCTGAAGTTAAGAACGTCGGTGCATTTGGTGGTGCTTCTGTTAAGAGAATTCACCGTCCAGTAAACGCTGATGGCAAGGTAACTGCTGTTGGTGCATACATTGTTCCTATTTTAGAAAAGAACTTACAGGATCGTAACGTTCAGTTCTTATTTGATACAACAGCGAACGAAATCATCATGAAGGATGGCAAGGCAGTTGGTATTAAGGGTACAGGTAAGGATGGTCATAAGGTGACAATCAATGCGAAGTCAGTTGTTATCGCAACTGGTGGATTTGGTGCGAACGCTGAAATGGTCGAAAAGTACAAGCCAGAATTAAAGGGCTTTGCGACAACAAATGCAGAAGGTGCACAGGGTCAAGGTATCGATATGGCTACAGCAGCAGGTGCTGCAACAGTGGATATGGATCAGATCCAGATTCATCCAACAGTACATATTGAAGAAGATGGCAATGCACACTTAATCACAGAAGGTCTTCGTGGAGACGGCGCTATCTTAGTTAACGCTGAAGGTAAGAGATTCTACGATGAAGTTTCTACACGTGATAAGGTATCTGCCGCAATTATCGCACAGCCAGAAAAGAGTGCTTGGTTAGTTGTTGACCAGTCAATGGTTGATAAGTCAGCAGTTATCGCAGGTTATATCAAGTCTGGTTACACAGTAACAGGTGCTACATATGAAGAACTTGCAAAGGCTATGGGTGTTGATGAAGCTACATTCACAAGCACAATGAATACTTGGAACCAAGCAGTAGAAGCTAAGAGTGACACAGAATTTGGTCGTACAAGCTTCGCAAATCCATTGGCTACAGCTCCATACTATGCGATTAAGATTACACCAGCTGTTCACCATACAATGGGTGGTATTGTAATCAATCCTAAGGCAGAAGTATTAAACGAAAAGGGAGAAGCTATCTCTGGATTATACGCTGCTGGTGAAGTAACTGGTGGCGTTCATGGTGCTAACCGTTTAGGTGGTAATGCAGTAGCTGACTTTGTAGTATTCGGTAGAATTTCTGGACAAAGCGCAGCAGACAACGCTAAATAATCACATTTACATAAGGGATACCGATGAGGTATCCTTTTTGTATATATGGGAGAACATATGAAACTAAAAGACGTATTACGTGAGTATGACAAACAATCATTATATTTTTACGCTAGAGATCTAGGAATTCAGGCTGCGAAAGAAATCGCAATCGAAGAGTTGTATGAAAAGATGGTCGAAATCATTCTTTCGAATCAGCATATCGAAAATCGGCTTTCTATACTGGATGATGAGACGTATCGAGTATTCATGCAGGTACTTTCAGATGAAGAAATTAGGGAAGAAGATAATCTGCATTTAGAGCGCTTATTGGATTATGATTTGATCGCATTTGAAGGAGATGAACTCTTTGTCGTAGAGGAGGTAAAAGAAATCTTTTCGCGTTGTGAAAAAGATCTATCTTTTCAACAACAGCGTTTGCAGAAGGTGTGGTTATTACAGTGCCAACAGGTATTGACACACTATTGGGGAGAGTGTTCAATTGAACAGTTCAAAAAGTTACTCTTATTAAAAGATTGCTTTGTGGAAGATGCTGATATCCAAACTCTTTTACAACAGCTTCCAGTAGGAGAGGTGCAGATTACAATAAAGGAGAACCAAGTTTATTGGCGCTCACTTCCAAATTCCACCATGTTGAAGGAATATCGCGAGTCTCAAAAACGCTTTGACTACTATCTTCCTACGGTAGAAGAAATAAAGATGTTGTTTGAATATGACTATGATATCCAACAAGAAGGCATACAACGATTGAAAACAATATTAGAATTAACGGATTTAAAGGAAGAGGAAGTTGACAAACTTCTTCATGAAATATGGAATGATCTTTCCTATGGCTTAGACTATGAAGGAATCTATGCTCGTTGTTTAGAAAATACAGGATTATCATCGATAGAATTACCTATAACTTTATTTGAAAACATCGATCAAAATTGTCGTAAGTTTATCTATCGAGGACATAGTTATCTAGAAACAATTAATTGAGCAATTGGGCAAATGAATAACGAGGAATATTGATTGGTGCTATAATCTCATGTAATTTGAGGGAAAGAAGAATTATATGTTATTGCGTACAACAATCGGTATATTAATACCATTTATCGGCACATCTTTGGGTGCCGCAATGGTATTTGTCTTAAAAGATAAGATGAGTGAGAAACTACAGAAGGGATTAACTAGATTTGCGGCGGGTGTCATGGTAGCCGCATCGTTTTGGAGTTTATTAGTTCCTGCCTTAGAACAATCTTCTTCACTTGGAAAGCTGTCCTTTATTCCTGCAGCTATAGGCTTTTTGGTGGGTGCAGGTTTCTTGTTATTCTTAGATGAAGTAACACCACATATGCATTTGGATAATACTGAAGAAGGTCCAAAAGAGAATCGGCTATCACGTTCTATGAAGTTGATTCTTGCGGTAACACTACATAATATTCCAGAAGGAATGGCAGTCGGTGTTGTCTATGCAGGTTGGTTAAATGGGAATAGTTCCATTACATACTTTGGTGCACTTGCCTTAGCACTTGGTATTGCAATCCAAAACTTTCCTGAAGGTGCAATTGTGTCTATGCCACTTAGAGCAGAGGGGATGCCAAAGTGGAAAACCTTTGTATATGGAGTATTATCTGGTTTAGTGGAACCTATTGGTTCTATCATCACCATCTTATTTGCGACACAGGTCGTACCACTACTTCCATACTTCTTGAGCTTTGCGGCAGGTGCGATGATGTACGTTGTTGTGGAAGAGTTGATCCCTGAAATGTCAGAAGGAAAACACACAAACATTGGAACGGTGTTATTCTCGTTAGGCTTTGTGACAATGATGATTTTAGATGTAGCACTTGGATAAAATGAAAACGATTCTTCATACTGAAGTGATGAAGAATCGCTTTTTATATTTTTCTCTTTGTTAGAGTGTTTGTTTGGGTTAATTATGCAGAAACTTCTGCATAAGATTCATAGCGGTACTCGTTAATAATATTGATTGTACCGGATTCAGCTTCACGTAGTAGTTCAGCTTGTCTGCTGGCATCTGCGTATTCAATGACTGTACTACCGTTGCTGATAGCTGTGTATTCAATTCTATAGTTCAATATGAAAAACCTCCTTTTCTTACTAGGATAAATGAAATGTATTGTTACAACTTCCTTATCTTGAAAAGATTATAGGGCACAAGAAAATATTTTGCAAATAGAATGCATAGAATGCATAGAAAAAGTCTTCCGAAGAAGACTTTTAGAAGTAAATGTAGACTGTAACAGTAGATCCTTTCTTAACTTTTTTGCCAATTACGCTATTACCATTCGTATCACGAACGTCTTGTACACGACCACTCATAGAGGCGATAGTATCGCCAGGTGCACGATTGATTGTGATGTTGTTTGCGTTACCCCATTCAACGTATTGACGTGGATCACTGTAATTTGGTACGGTGACTTTCGCTTCTGGAGTACGGAAACTTACGCAGACTTCATTTGAAGCGACTGTATCATTCTTCTCGTATCCATAGTAACCACATACCTGTGTATCTGTATCAGGCTGTAGACCATCGATGACTTTCGATAACTTATCACCTGTGTAGTTGATTGTTGCGACTACAGCACTATTCTGTACGATACGTGCCTTGTACGTGATTGGACCAGTAATCCATGAGATATCGAAGGTCTTATCATCGTGACTTTCTTCAACGAGTTTCGCTGGGTCAGGATATGGTGTCCAAGCAAAGTTTACAGTATCGTTATTCTCATCATAGGATGCTGCAAAGGAAGCTAGATTTTGTGGAGTAGTAATAAGGTTTGTATATGTACCAAGTTTTGCGTACTCTGTCTTTACAAGACCTGTTGATACATAATCGGATGGAATTGTATCGTCAGGTGCGACATATGGGTATAGACCTTTAATGTGTGTAATCTTACTAATACCTTCAGGCATTGCAAGTTCACCAGGTGTACCATAGATACCTTCCAGTGTATCCAGAACATTACTGATAATGACACCAGGAATATTCATATTCAACTTCCATCTTGAGAAGTATGTATCTGTACCAGCGATGGCCTTTTCATAACCAGACCATACCGCAATTGTGAATTTTGTTGTTTGACCAACCATCCACTCATCCTTAGCAGCACCAACTGGAATGCCATACTCTAGACCAGCATCACCCCAGTCGGTTGTACCTGTTTTACCATATACTGGATAACCCTTACGGATTGCATACATGTAGTTACCCCAGTCTTGTTCAACTGCGTTACGCATTAAGTAAGAAGCGAGATAAGCTGCTTGTGGTGATAGAACAGATGTTCCTGTTGTTGGAGCGACATAGGGTTCCTTCTGACCGTTACGGTAGAAGATTGTGTTGATTGTATGAGGCTTGATATAGTTACCACCATTGATGAGCACACCTGTAGCAGCTGCGAGTTCTTGTGCTGATACACGCATATTACCACCACCAATAGCGAAACTAATGTCAAATAACTCTGGTTTAAACTGACTAAGTCCTAGAGAAGTTAAGTAGTTTGTGACACGCTGTGCACCTGATTTATCGATAACAGCTTGTAATGTGTTAATTGCGACAGTATTTAGGGAAAGACCAACAGCCTTAGATAAATCTACAACACCCCATTTTGTATTGTCGAAGTTATTGAATGTCCAGTTACCATACGTAACAGGCTTATCAAGAACAGTATGGGAAGTTGCCCAGCCTAGATCTTCAAACGCTAATGCGTAATCGAGTACTGGTTTGATTGTGGAACCTGGTTGATTGAACTGTTCGGTAGCGTGATCCAATAACATCGATCCTCCGCTTGCCCAGTTTCTACCACCCATGATACCAACGACTTCACCTGTTTGGTTGTTGATAACGATAGAGCCTAATTCATATAAATCATCAGGGAAATCGATACCACCTGTACCAGCCTGAATACTTTCAAGCTGTGCTTGTACAGTAGGGTTCATGTTTGTATGGATTTCCATTGAAACGTTCATTGGATCAAGGCCAGTCACTTCACGAGCCTCCTTGAGTGCCGCATCAATATATGCCTGATAAGTATAATCAGTATTGATTGTTGATTTTGCATCAATCAATAAGTCTTCAACTTTGATGGATTTCGCAAGGTCACATTCTTCTTGGGTAATGTAGCCATGGTAAAGCATCATATCCAATACGGTATTACGACGAGCAGTTGCTTTATCGAGGTAGTTATGTGGGTCAAATGTATATGGTGAGTTAATAACACCTGCTAGCAGTGCGCATTCTGCAAGATTTAGCTCCCAAACATTCTTACCAAAGTATTGTAAGGATGCTTTCTGTACACCACGGATATTACCAACACCACCGAAGTTCATCTTATTTAGGTACATTGTAAAGATTTCTTCTTTGGAGGAATTCTTTTCAAGTTCCATTGCTAAAGCAATCTGCTGTACCTTATACTGGATGTTCTTCGTTTTAGAAGTTCCTGCTTGATCGTCTTCGAAGTAAGTTAACTTAACCAACTGCATCGTAAATGTAGAACCACCTTGCATGTAACCGCGCAGGACAGTTTCAATAATGGACTTCGTAAAACGTGGGATATCGAATCCGTTATGACTAAAGTAACGGGAGTCTTCAATAGATAAGAAGGCATCGACCATCGCTTCAGGGATCTGATTATAAACAACGTTTTCACGCAATGTCTGTCCAACGTCCGCAATCTTTGTGCCATTTGCGTCTAATACAATTGTGGATTGGAAGTTTGTAAAGTCATCCAACTTAAACTGTGGAGTTCCTTTTAAGAGTGTACTAATTGCGATAGCTCCAACGGCAGCTCCAACGAATTCAAAGCCAACGATGATAGCCATAAATAACGTTAGAATTCTAAACCCATGTATCTTACGCTTTACGCCAGGTTTTTTAGTTTGTTTATTTGTCATTGTTTCCTCCTGAGTTGAAGTATAACTGATCGATAATCTTTAAATAATCAATCGGGGTTACATATGTATTGGGAATCATATACCCGTTATCTTGAAACCATTGATACGGAATGGAATGACGATTGCTTTCTTTTATGAAGCGAATCATATCCTCTGCCTTTACATAATAGGTTTCGTCAAACACTGTCCATTTTACAATTAAAAAAGCAATTGCACCATGGTTGATTACATTTTGTAAATGCTGAACTTGGTGGGGATGTAATGATTTTAAAGGGAAGGAGGTATGCGAAGCACATTCCTTGGCCTCGAAATCAACGTATTTTCCACGATAGATGCCATTGTAGTCAGTTGTAGAAGGAAGTTTAAAATAGGCTTCCGTAATTTTAGCAGCGCTGCGTGCTGGATAATCTACTTTTACTATCGTAACTGGTGTTGGTTTCTTATGGATGACTGCTTTATCTATACTGAGATAAAACATATTTGTTACGTTAATATCCTTTTCAAGTGCCATACCTCTACCACCGGCAGAAGTAGGTTCTGATGTATATGCTTTTTTCTTTCCATTTGGATAATTGACCATACAAAAAATTCCCATTCCTATTATACAGATGTTCACATAAATAAGGAAGTTTTATTGCTTTTAGGATAGTGAAATGAGATAATAAATAAGCATTCATAGGAGGGTAGTTATGGCTGGTAAATTAAATCTAGATCCGCAGAAAATTGTTGATAAAGAGCTTGATATCGATTTTAAGGGATATAATCCTGATCAGGTTGACCATCTATTAGATGAAATTATTCAAGACTATCAGACATATGAAAATATGATTGCAGATTTGACAAAGAAGGCTGAAGAGTTGGAACGTACAAACGCATCACTACGTGCAAAGCTTATCGAAGTTGAAGGTAAGATCAAGGCACAAGAAGACCTAGATCCAATCTCACAAGGTGCTTCTAATGTTGATATTCTGAAACGTCTGAGCCGTCTTGAAAGACAAGTATTCTCAAACAATAACGAATAAGAAAATGGTATACGTACATGAGGCAGTCGCTGGCACCTATGGTGTTAGAGGAAAGTCCATGCTCGCACCATCTGCGATGATGGTAGTGTTTGTGCCGGCCCAATTAATAAGACCGGGTATCGAAAGATAACGGCGGAGCGAGAACCTAAAACTTCGGTCATGGTTTAAGCCCTTAAGGTGTCACAGTGACGTAGCCGATAGGGAAACCTATCGGGTGGAACGAGATAAACCCCGCAAGCGAGAAACTCAAATTTGGTAGAGGAACTGCAGAAGGCGAACTGAAGCGTGATGCAGGTGTGAAAGCACAGATAAATGGCTGCCCCTGGAAACAGGACAGAACATGGCTTACAATTGTACGCATTTATGGAGGATAAATTTCCTCCTTTTTCTTCTTTATATCTTTATATCTGACAGGATAGAGTCTTATGGTTGCTTGTGCTAGTAATATGATATAGTATAATTAATCATTTTTGCCGTAAATATCAAACGGATATTTCGTTTATGTTACTGTGCATAAGATTAAGATAAAGTAAGGAGAATTTATGAAGAAACTATTTGGGCACAAAAATGTAGCAGGCTTATTCGGTATAGTAATGTCATTATTGATTATTTTTACCAGTCTGTTTCATGGCGGCATTGTGCCTGTATATGCAGAGGAATTAAGAAATAATGTTATTACTGGTGCTTCGTTGACAGATACGAATGGAAATCCGTTTACATATCAAATCGGAGCTTGGCATCCATTCAGAATTAATGTTCAATATAAGTTACCAAATAATACGGTGCATGCGGGAGATACAACTACAATGACGCTACCAGTTGGATTTTCACCGGCACAACCCTTTCAATTCGAGGTCAAGGCTGGGAATGATGTTGTTGCAAATGGTAAAATAATTGATGGGAATCCAGCCAAAGTTGTTCTTACCTATAAATCTTATGTAGATACTCATTCCGACATTCAAGGGTCATTTTATTTTAATGCCCAGATTAACAGCAATACGCAAACTCAGACGGGTGATATTCCGGTAACACTTACTGTTTCTGGAGATCAGGCGGTTGTTACTGCAGGTACGGTCAAATTTAATCCACCAAAAGTTGAGCCAGTACCACTAATTAAGGCTGGCTGGATGGATTCAAGTGACAAAACGATTGGGCACTATAAAATAAACGTCAACCAAACTAATCAAGCAATGGTAGGTGCTGTACTCGTTGATCAATTGTTGAATCCAGGCGTTGAATATGTAGAAGGTTCTTTTCAGGTGTTGGAAGGAGTCTGGGTTAAAAATCCAACTGGAACAGATATCCAGTTTACTCAAGGAAGGGACATAACGGCTGAATTTGCAAATAAAATTAGTGTTCAAGGGAATCGTTTTACGATTGCCATAGGTAGTAGACCGGCAGGGAAAGGTTTACAGATCAGATACAAAGTTAAGATAAAATATGAGGTGGCAGTTGGTGAAGTTTTTAAAAACGAAGTAGAACTTGAAGATAATGGGCAAAACCATAAATATATAGCATCTTATAATATTATTGGTGCTAATGGTTCAGGTGAAGGCTATAAATTTGCGATTGAAATCAAGAAGACAGATCCTAATGGACGACCTCTCGAAAATGCTGTTTTTGATGTTATTCGTGCACGCAGCGAGGCAGTGGTAGGACAACTCAAAACAGACGCAAATGGATACGCCAAATTAGATGGGCTATTACTTGACGATTATATACTTCGTGAAGTAAGTGCACCAGATGGATATAGTCCTGCCGAAGATACCAATGTCCGTGCTACAGATTTCGATTCAGCAACAAAAACAGTAACGAAGACAATTATCAATCAGCCATCTAAAACGTCCATTTCCGTAACCAAACAGTGGATAGGAAAGGGAGTTAACTCAGTAACTGTGCATCTGTATGCAGATGGGATAGATACAGGGCAGAGGGCAGTTTTAGATTCAACAAACCAGTGGCAATATACTTTTACAAATTTGGACGAATATAAAAATGGAAACAAGATTCAATACACAGTGAAGGAAGAAACACTTGCCAACTATGATTCAGCAATCACTGGTGATATGGCAAATGGCTTCAAGATTACCAATACAAACACAGAGAAGATTTCAATTCCAGTAGAGAAGAAGTGGGTAGGACCAGTAGCAGCTTCCGCAACAGTGAAGTTACTAGCAGATGGTGTTGAGAAAGAAACAGTGACGTTGAATGCGGCAGGAAACTGGAAACACACATTCAACAACTTACCTAAGTATGATGCGACAGATGGTCATGAAATCGTATATACAGTTGATGAAGAGAATGTAACTGGTTATAGTACAAAGATAACTGGTGATGCAAAGACAGGCTTCACGATTACAAATACGAAGAATACGCCGAAGACATATGACAATACGAACATTGGAATGTTCATGATATTAATGGTGACATCTCTAGTGATTCTCGGAGTCGATATTGTTATAAAGAAGAGATATAGCAGTATATAGTCAAAAGAACAGTAAACAAGTTTGAAGTGAACACCCAAAAGTTGGACAACAACTTAGGAGGTTCACTTTTATTATGAAATTTACATTTGAAGACAAGGTTCAAATCTACAAGGAACGAAAATGCGGATCCACACTTTCACAGCGCCAGTTAAAATGGAACACACCACAATCTAATATTCAATATATTATTAAGCTAGTTGATAAACATGGATTTGATATTCTACGCCATGGCTATCGTGATTACTCTATCCAATTTAAGGAAGAGACCATTCATAGAGTATTGATACTTCATGAGTCAATAACTAGCGTATCAATAGACTTAGGCTTATCTACCAGCAGTATGCTGCGTCGATGGATTAAAGAATATAAAGAAAATGTTTTCAAATAAAAAAGCACTATCCACTTTATGTGTAAAGCCTACTATTCCTCTCTTCTACTCCATTGTTTTAGCTTAATGACACTGAGTCAAAAAACTCCTTTTTTCTTGCGTTCATGCAGATATAAACAAATGATAGAATATGATATACTAAAGAGCGGTAAAGTGAGGGAAAATCATGAATCTTCCAAATCGATTAACATTATTTAGAATTGTATTGATTCCAGTTATTATTCTGGTTTACTTATTTCCTTATAGTGCTTTTGGAATTACACCAACAAGTTTCTATATACAACATGTATCTATCTGTATAATTGATATTGTAGCCTTATTAATCTATATTCTTGCGGCAATTACAGATGCGATTGATGGTCATATCGCTCGTAGTAGAAATATGATTACAACATTCGGTAAGTTTGCAGATCCTATCGCAGATAAGCTATTAACAACGACAATGTTCCTATTGTTTATCTCTAGAGGCATTATTCCGGTTATCCCAGTTATTATCATGATTTCACGCGATACTGTTGTTGATGGTTGTCGTATGATGGCAAGTGCCAATGGTAAGGTTGTTGCGGCCGGTATGATGGGCAAGTTAAAGACAGTATTACAGATGGTTACAGTTGCGTTAATTCTATTAAACAATCTTCCATTTGAATTGTTAGGATTACCAATAAGTATGATCATGTTGTGGTTCTCAGCACTAGTAAGTTTTATTTCTGGTGTACAGTACTTCATGCAGATGAAAGACGATATTTTAGAATCAAAATAATCGTGGAATTATTTGAAAAGAAACAAACATATAATCAGGAGGAGTTATTATGGCGGCAGAAAAAAAAGAAAAGACAGTTACCGCAGATAAGCGAGATCAACTACTTGCGGATGCACTCAAGGCAATTGAAAAAGAATATGGAAAAGGCAGTATCATGCGTTTGGGAGACCGTGCTGATGTATCGGTAGACGCAATTCCATCCGGTTCTTTAGCACTTGATAGCGCATTGGGTATCGGTGGTTATCCAAAAGGAAGAATCATTGAAATCTATGGGCCAGAATCTTCTGGTAAGACAACACTTGCATTACATGCAATCGCAGAATGTCAAAAACAAGGTGGTAGATGTGCATTTATCGATGCAGAAAACGCAATCGATCCACTCTATGCTAAAAAGTTAGGTGTTGATATTGATGAACTTATCTTATCGCAACCAGACTCTGGAGAGCAGGCATTAGAAATTACAGAAGTATTGATTAAATCAGGCGCAATTGATTTAGTGGTTATTGACTCTGTAGCTGCGCTTGTTCCACAGGCAGAATTAGATGGTGAAATGGGAGACGCATCTGTAGGTTTACAGGCACGCTTGATGTCAAAGGCAATGCGTAAGTTAGCGGGTGTTATGAACCGTTCTAATACAACAGCAATCTTCATCAATCAGTTGCGTGAAAAGGTTGGTATCATGTTTGGCAATCCGGAAACAACACCAGGTGGTCGTGCGCTTAAGTTCTACTCATCTGTACGTTTAGATGTACGCAAGGGTGAAGCACTCAAGGAAGGTAGCGAAGTAATCGGTTCTGCCACAAAGGTAAAAGTTGTTAAGAATAAGGTGGCTCCTCCATTCAAGGTAGCAGTTGTAAATATGATCTTTGGTCAAGGAATCTCTCATATCGATGAAGTTATCAGTTTAGCAGTAGAAAACGACATCATTGAAAAAGCAGGTGCTTGGTTCTCTTACAAGGGAGAAAAACTTGGACAAGGTTTTAACTCTGTACGTGAATATATGAAGAATCATCCAGAGTTTGATGCAGAGATTACAGAACTTGTAAAAGCGAAGCTATTCCCTACGACAGAATCTGTTTCCACAGAAGCAACAGCAGAATAATCAAAGGTACTCTTGCTGAAACGTAAGGGTATCTTTTTAACGAATAAGCATGATACAGAAAAGAAATTGAATTTGTTGTATGATGTTACTATATGAAAACGAATTACCTAAGGTTCTATGAAGAACTTACAAAAAACTATCAGACAGACGCAAAGCGAAATCAATTACGTCTGTGTAATAAAATTGTGACCAACGTTTATTACGTCGTGTATCCATTTCTGCTGTTATATTTATTTGTGATACAAAGTGAAAAGTTATTACCGGCAATTCTAATTCCATTACTTTCAATTGTTGGAGTAACATTACTACGTAAAGTTTTAGCACGTCCTCGTCCTTACGAGGAATATCCCATTGATCAAATCCTAGAAAAAGAGACTCAACATAACGCAATGCCAAGTCGACACGTATTCTCGGCTTCAATTATTGCGATGATGTGCTTTACAATTTCTCCACTATTTGCATGCATACTATTGGTGCTAGCTGCATTAGAAGGATACATCCGTGTAGTAGGGGGAGTACATTATCCATTGGATGTAATCATTGGATATCTTCTAGGAGTATTATTTGGACTATTCATTCTATAAAAGTTTGTGTTTTTTTAATTCTATGATATAACTTACTAGAAAGGTCACATTGTATGATGTGTGGTGATTGAGAAGAACATGCGCCTTTAATCCGATTTTAAGCATATGAAAAGAGAGAATTTAACAAACATCTTTTCATGCGTGGAAACGGATTAAAACCTCTATACAGAGAATTTTTGTCTGCTTTTTTCGCATGAAAAGAGCAGATTTTTTGTAGGAGGAACCAAATGATAGAAATTCATAATTTAACAATATGCCATCGATATGATCTACGTAAGATTGTCGATGACTGTACACTTACAGTTAAACCAACAGATAAAATTGCCATCATTGGCGAAGAGGGAAATGGGAAATCTACGTTACTCAAATGTATTGTAGATCAAAAACTTATTGATAATTATTGTGAAGTTCAAGGAACAATACGTTCAAAGAATGAAAGAATAGGTTATTTACCCCAAGAGCTTGAACATAAGCATGTAGAGAAAACTGTATACGAATACTTCTGCGAAAGCGATGCGTTTTTACTTGCAACGCCATCACAATTACATGACATTGCACAAGGATTAGGAAGTGGCGTGGAGATGTATTATCAAACACAGACGATGTCTTCACTTTCCGGGGGAGAGAAGATCAAGTATCAACTCGCAGCGATACTTCTAGAACAGCCTAGTATTTTACTGTTAGATGAGCCATCCAATGATTTAGATATTCGAACACTTGCATGGTTAGAGAATTTTATCAAAGAGTCTAAGATTCCAATCATCTATATCTCACATGACGAAACATTACTAGCGAATACTGCGAATTGTATTGTTCATTTAGAACTCGTCAAGCGAAAAACAGAAGCACGTCATACAATCATGAATATTGGCTATGACGCATATAAAGAATTACGTAATAAACAATTTGAAAAACAGATGATTGATGCACAGAGTGAGCGTCGTCAAGACAAGCTACGTATGGAAAAATACCAACAGGTTTATGAACGCGTCCAACATGAACTGCGTGTCGTATCACGTCAAGCACCACAGACAGCCGCAAATCTCAAGAAAAAGATGAGAAGTGTCAAGGCGATGGGAAAACGCTTTGAAAGAGAACGTGAGAATATGACCGAGATTCCACTACGCGAGGATGCGATATTCTTTCACTTTGATGTCGAACCCTTTGCCAGTGACAAACAGATTCTGGACTATCAATTAGATCGGTTAATGACAAAGGATGAATCGAAAATATTAGCGGATAATATTGCATTACAAGTATTTGGAAATCAAAAGGTGTGTATCATTGGCGATAATGGTTGTGGCAAAACAACGCTATTACATAAGATACATGAATCTTTAACTGAAAGAGAAGATATCCGTATTGGATATATGCCACAAAATTATAACGAAATCCTATATATGTATGATTCGCCAATCGATTTCTTGACAACCGTAGGGGATAAAGAGGATATTACACGTATCCGTCAGTATCTTGGTTCAATGAAGTTTACATCTGATGAGATGGAACATTCTTTAACAGAGCTATCAGGTGGGCAGCGTGCCAAGGTGTTCATGTTAAAGATGCATCTAGAGGGTGCCAACGTCTTACTGCTTGATGAGCCGACGCGTAACTTTTCACCATTATCGGCTCCGGTTGTAAGAGAAGAGTTAAAGAACTTTGGTGGAGCAATCATCGCTATATCTCATGATCGAAAGTTCATTCAGGAAGTTTTTGATGATATCTATTTGTTAAATTCAACGGGATTGCATCGCTATATGATAGAATCCTAGTAAAACGCTTTCATTGTTTTGCGTGTCTATTGTGAAAATGTGAAAAAAAACGTATAATACTAAAGAGAGAAATCTCTAAGAATAATGGAGGATTAAAAATGGGGTATATCATTCATGACCCTGTAATTCCTACCATTTTAGTTCTTATTGTAGGTATTTTTGTTGGCATCGGTATTATGAAGGTTGCTGGCAAACACGGTCTTGATCGTGCGATTACAAAATCGCAAGATATTCTTGAAGAAGCAAATTCAAAAGCAGAAACAATTACGCGCCAAGCTACATTAGACGCGAAACAACAAACTTACGAATTAAAACTACAGGCAGAAAAAGAGATTAAGAATCAACAAAATAAATTATTACAAGTTGAGAATAAGCTCATGCGCCAGCAGGATAGTTTAAATTTCCGTGAGGAGAATCTTGCCCGAAAAGAAAAGAAAATTGACGAAAAAGATCAGCAGATTACTGGGAAACTTGCAAATATCACTAAAATGGAAGAAGACTTGCAGGCTAAGATTGATCAGCAATTAGTTGAACTAGAGCGTGTGGCAAATATGTCACAGGCAGACGCAAAGGTAGAATTGATGGAGGCTGTCGAGAAGAAGACCGAAGCTGAAATCGCTACTTATTTACGTGATAAACAAGAGGAGGCAGAAGCGGAAGCTTCTTCCGTAGCACGTAATATTATTTCTTTAGCGATTCATCGCTACTCACAAGAAGAAACAATCGAACGTACCGTTAGTACAGTAACGCTTCCAAGTGAAGAGATGAAGGGACGAATCATCGGTCGTGAGGGAAGAAATATCAAAGCAATCGAACAGGCTACAGGTGTTGATTTAATTATCGATGACACACCAGATATTATTACTGTTTCTTGCTTTAACCCAATTCGTCGTGAAATTGCTCGTCAGTCATTAGAAATTCTGATGAAGGATGGACGTATTCAACCAGGACGCATTGAGGAAGTTGTTCAGAAGGTTACAGATGAACTTGAAGAGACAATTTTCAAGATTGGTAATGAAGCAGTATTCAAACTTGGTATCGGTAAGATGAATCGTGAACTCATCAAGCTGGTAGGACGTATGAGATTCCGTTATAGCTATGGTCAAAACGGTTTATCACACTCCGTAGAAGTTGCACACTTTGCTGGTATGATGGCTGCTGAATTAGGACTAAACCAAGCACTTGCAAAGCGTGCAGGTTTATTACACGATATTGGTAAGGCACTCGACTTTGAAACGGAAGGAACTCACGTTGAGTTAGGCTCTAAGGTTGCTAAGAAGTATGGTGAAAATCCTATCGTTATCAACTCGATTGAAGCACACCATGGTGATACAGCTCCAACAGATATTATTTCTGTACTTGTCGCTGCAGCAGATACGATCAGTGCTGCTAGACCTGGTGCTCGTTATGAATCTATGGAAGGCTACATTCAACGTCTAGAAAATCTTGAAAAGATTGCATTAGACTTTGAGGGAGTTGAAAAAGCATTCGCAATCCAAGCTGGACGTGAACTTCGTGTTATGGTACAGCCTGAGAAGATTGATGATGTACGTATGGTGAAGGTGGCTCATGATATTCGTGAACGAATTGAAAATGAGATGACTTACCCAGGACAAATCAAAGTAACATTGATTCGTGAAGTACGTGCGCAAGAATTAGCGAAATAAGAACCGGTTCACGGTTCTTTTTTCTGAAAAGAAGGGGAAAGTAAAATGAGAGTACTATTTCTAGGAGATATCGTCGCAAAGAGTGGACGGGATGCAGTTCTAGCTAAACTAGACGTATTAAAAGAACAATATCAACCAGATTTTGTCATTGCAAATGCAGAGAATTCTGCACATGGTAAAGGGATTACGTTTAAAATCTATAATCAATTACTCCTAGCAGGTGTCGATGTTATTACACTTGGCAATCATGCCTTCTCCAAAACAGAGATTTTAAATCATCTTCCATCAATGAACAGTGCGATACGACCTGCCAATATGGAACCTTTCCATATTGGGAAAAGCTATGTTATCAAAGAAGTGAATGGAAAGCGTATTGCAGTTGTAAATCTAGTCGGTAAAGTATTTATGGATGTTTGTCGTGAAGACCCTGTCGTCACGATGGAAAAACTCTTAAAAGAAATTGATGCAGATATGATTTTCGTTGATCTACATGCAGAAGCGACTGCTGAAAAGATGACCTTCGCAAATTACTTTGCGCCAAGAGTGACTGCTGTTATTGGCACACATACGCATGTTCAAACTGCTGATGAACAAATTATTAACGGTTGTGCATATATCACGGATGCAGGAATGTGTGGAGTATACGCATCGATATTGGGACGAGATACAGAAGAGGTAATCGCTAGAAGTATCTACAATGAATCCACACGGTATACACCTGCACAAGGTCCAGCAGTGATCTCTGGTGTCCTCATCGATATCGATGAAAAAACAAATCGAGCAAACCAAATTGAAAGGATTCAAATTCGTCCGAAAGGTTAGCATTTACTAACAAAATAGTGGGGTGCTATACTTTAGATGTTCATAAAGGAGGACTCGAATAATGCCAGTTACAGTTGATAAGGATACTTGTATCGGTTGTGGTGCTTGCGTAGGAGTTTGCCCAGTAGCAGCACTCGCTTTAGATGAAAATGGAAAGTCCGGATGCGATGAAGACACATGTATTTCATGCTTCTCATGCATTCCAGTTTGCCCAGTTTCAGCTATCACAGAAAAGAACTAGATATAAAAAAATCGGTGCCCACCGATTTTTTTCCTAATGTAAAATAACTTGGGGTTTTAGA
>CALISH010000138.1 GCA_938041275.1 uncultured Solobacterium sp. | reverse complement strand
ATTTTCTTTGCATTATCCACAGACTATCGCATAGAGCTGTGGCTATAACATAGAGCATAGCCCTACTCTTCTCCAGGTAACAGCCCATATTTTTATGGGCTTTTACCCTAAGATATCTTGTTGTATATTCCCCATCGGAAACCATCCTCCGTTTATTGGTTTCCATTATAATTGATTGAAAACGCTTTCGCAAGTATATAAAAAAACTGCCAGTAGCTACTGACAGACAAATTAAATATTTGATTTCATATGACGTTTGATAATTACGCGAATAATATCAGCTGCTAATTTCGCATCATCGTTACATACAACATATTTGTACATACCAATGAGTTCCATTTCACGTGCAGCCTTCGCCAAACGCTCCTGAACGATTTCTTCTGGTTCTGTATTACGTCCACGAATTCTCTTTTCTAATTCCGCCATGCTTGGTGGAACAATAAAGATTGTTAAGGCATCCTTCACCTTTTCACGAACCTGCGTACATCCTTGCACTTCAATTTCTAAGATGACATTCTTGCCTTCATTACGCAATCTTTCTACTTCAGAGATTGGTGTTCCATAGTAGTTTCCAACAAATTCTGCAGACTCTAACAATTCACCATTCTTCTTTGCCTGTTCAAATTCTTCCTTCGTGACAAAGTGATAATTTATACCATCAACTTCACCTGGTCTCTGTTTACGTGTAGTCATAGAAACCGAGTATGCAAGTTTCAAATCCTTATCATGAATAAACTCTTTAAGAACCGTTCCTTTACCAACACCAGAAGGTCCGCTTAATACAATTAACAATCCCTTAGCCATAATTGTATCCTCCATCCTTACCTATTAGATTACTCATTATTTTTAACATAGTCAATCATGATATAATAAGAAAAATAAAGAGGTTTCCAAATGGCACTAGATGGTATTTTATTATCCAAACTGATTCCTGAAATTCAAGCAACACTTCCTTTCAGAATTCAAAAAATATATATGACTTCCCAAACAGAACTTTTACTACAAACACACGGTACTGCAGGTAAGAAACAATTATTGATTTCTACACATTCCGTATATAACCGTATCCTATTTACGAACCGTAGTTACCCAACTCCAAATGAACCATCAAACTTTGTAATGGTATTACGTAAATATTTAGAAGGTTCCATTGTAGAAAAAATCCAACAAGCAGAACTAGACCGTTGGATGGTTTTTGATATTCGTCATCATAATGAAATTGGTGATCTTGAATATCTCAAACTTTATGTAGAGCTTATGGGTAAATATGCCAATGTTATTTTGGTCAACGCACAAAATTGTATCATTGATGCGATGAAACGTATTCCACCATTTGAAAATAGCAGACGTACCATCCAAGCAGGTGCTGAGTTTAGCCAAACACCTTCACAAGATAAGAAAAATCCATTTATAGAACAAAATGTTGATATGAACATATCCCTAACAAAACAGTTTTCTGGTTTTTCCCCATTTCTTGCGAAAGAAGTTGAATACCGTATGTCAAAAGGACAATCCTTCCACAGTATTATGAAAGAGATTTCCAACAGTAAATCAATCTTTATCGCTAATAGTGATAATGAACCAGTGTTCCACTGTATTGATTTAACAAGTGTTGGGCCATGTAAGGAATATCCTCTTTTTGAAGGAATCGATATTCTCTACTTCCATCGTGAAGAAAAAGAAAGAATCAAACAACTTTCCGGTGATATTCAACACTTTATTACTCGTCAGATCAAACACCAATCCACAAAACTACCACGTTTGATTGAAGAATATGAAGCCGCAAAGGATTGTGATAAATGGCGTGAATATGGAGATTTACTCTACGCATATCAAATATCAGACACAAAGGGTCTCAAAGAAATTACCTTAAATCGTTTTGTGTATGACTCTCCTATTCATATTCCACTGGATCCTAAACTAGACGGCAAAGGCAATGCTCGCAAAGCTTTCCAGAAATACAATAAGCTAAAGAAAGGTCAAGTGTACTTACAGGAACAAATTCAGCTCTGCCAGATGGAAATCGATTATTTTAGCGGTCTCTCCGAACAACTTAAGTATGCTGATTTTGAAACTGCTATGGAAATTCGCGAAGAACTCGTCAAACAAGGTTATCTTTTCGAGAAGGAAAAAGGCAAAAAGAAGAAAAAGAAAAAAGATGTATCACCTTCATATACTACGATTACGACAGAACAAGGTATCTCTATTTCCTTCGGTAAAAACAACTTACAAAATGATGCACTTACTTGGCATACAAAAAAGAGTAACATTTGGTTCCATACCAAAGATTATCATGGATCACATGTTGTCGTACATGATGATAACCCAGATGAGTATACAATGCGTCTTGCGGCTAATATCGCTGCTTACTTCTCTGCCGGTCGTATGTCCTCTAGTGTTCCAGTTGCGTATTGCCCTATTAAAAACCTCAAAAAAATTCCAGGTGCGAAACCTGGAATGGTTGAACTAGGTAAATATAAGATGATTTATATTGATCCTGATGAAGAACAAATCAGTCAATATATCAACCTTTAGTCTTCACTGCTACGCTTTACCATCGCAAGCAACTTACGTACTTCGAAGCTACGTAATTTACGATATTGGCCTTGTCTTAGATTTCCTAAATCCAAGAAACCATAGCCAATACGATTCAGTCTTGTAACTTCACAATGGAAATATTCCATCATACGCCGTACTTCACGATTACGTCCTTCTTGGATTGTAATATGGAGTACGGTTTTATTCTTCTTCATAGAACGTTCTAGTAAGACAACCTCAGCCGGTAATGTCTTACCATCCGACAACATAATACCCTTTGCTAAGCGATTTAACATATCATCCGTAAGTACACCTGTTACAGCAACTTCATAAGTCTTAGGTAAATGTGAAGATGGATGCATCATCGCATTGGCAAAATCACCATCATTCGTTAGTAATAAAATACCAGAAGTATCATAATCCAATCTACCTACTGGATAGATACGTTCTCTCACATCACTTAAATATGCAAGAACTGTTTCTCTACCCTTTTCATCACTAACACTAGAAATAACTCTACGTGGTTTATTTAATAGGTAATATACTTTTTCTTCTTTCTTTAAAGCAACGCCATTTACACTAATATCATCGTCAGGAGATACTTGTGTTCCAAGCTCAGTAACAACAACACCATTTACTTTAACTTTGCCATTAACAA
>CALISH010000137.1 GCA_938041275.1 uncultured Solobacterium sp. | reverse complement strand
AAAAAACTACAAATAAAATTTATATTTAACTATATCAATGCTAAGATTAGTAAGAAACTAATAGAAGATAACAAAAAGAACTATGATTTGAAGTTTGTTAAAATACCATTGGTTGAATCTGGTGATAAGTATATCAAAGATAAGAATAATCATATCTCTTATGATAAAATGACTGATGGTGATGGTTTATGGACAGGTGAAATGGATAAAGAAGATGTATATAGAGAGATTCTGGATAAAGAGTTTAACTATGTACGTACTAAGTATATATCTATTGACTCTGTAATGTCTATGACAAAGATAGCGTTTGATATACCTTACTTCTTTAACTTATTATTTGATAAAGTTAAACTAGAAGATAGACTTATGCTACAAGTTCCATCTATTCGTGAGTTTAAAATGTTTAGACTTAGTGATATCATGTGTACATTATTCTCGTTAATGTATGAATACTATAATCTTGAAGATGATATCATGCAAGACCCAGAAAAGATTATGTATATAATGGGCTTTAATTTTGATGCAGATCTTGGTGTGTTACAAAAAATGCTTCGTGGTCCTAGATACTATAAAGACTTAGATTATACAGGTGCTGATAGATTTGAATCTTATAAGACACCATTGACATCAGCAAAGCAACTATTCAAGATATTTAATAATAACTTAGGCTTACGTAATGAGATTCTTGCCCATATGAAAAAAGCCAATAACTATCGTGAATATAATGCTTATAAGAAAACCTATGAAGCATTAATGCAAATCAAATACAATAATGATTTCTTTAAGATGCCATTTGATGCCGATAAGGGTAAAGAGCCTAATAAGTCTTACTATAATTTCTTAACTTATAGAGATAAAGATTTAGTTGGTCTTATTGACAGTATACGTAATATAGGTGATCTTACAGAAAAAAGAAAACGTATCATTAATACCTGTATTGACATAACCAAGTATATAGAACGATACTTTAATAGTAATGAATATCAATACTTATTTAACTCATTCCCTGGTGTTGGTTTAGACTTTATTAAGCAATACGTTGCTAAAGTCATTAATTTCTTTAAGTCTTATAAGATCGAAGTCATGGGTATTAATACTATATATAAATTTGATAGTAAGCTATTTGAAACCATCAGAGCTATAGATGATATCTGGTATATTTGTAAGATTAAAGATGATGATAGTATTGATGTGATTGATGGTATAGTTGATGTACATATTAAAGCATTGTCTAAAGATAATATACGCTTCTGTGATAAGATGTACTTACGTAATTGGTGGTACAAGACTCTTATTCTTGCTGATATGTATGATATTCTTCCTAAGGATATTATTAAGTACATTGTATTGAAACCAATCATAGATGAGATTACTGGTTTAGATGGTGGGCATGATAAGCTTAACTTAAATATTAAATTAGTGCTTGATGATCACATCAACTCTCTATTTATCTATGATAATATGAATAGTAATATACACTTTAAAGTCAAAGATACAGCAAGGGCTCATGACCATATGTGGCTTAACCCGTTCTATAAAGCCTAGTTTAACATAGTTATAAAGTTTAAGCTTAAATAACGATAAATATATTTATGGAGGTCGACATGTCCAATACTAAAGAACTCATTTTTAACGAGTTTAACGATACTGAAGAGAAAGCATCTATTCGTTCTCATGCATACCGTGATACTGATATTGTAATTAAAGCCTTGGGTACTGACAAAGTATTATTCCGTGGCAAAAATAAAATTGTTTTACCTGGTGCTGAATTCACAGCTCGAGCACATTTCGGATTTGCACCAACTACCGAAATTACCCCTTCCTATAATACCGAACTAGGTTTAGAAAACAGTGTATTCGAAGTTCCAACAGAAGCAGAAAAAGTTATGCTGTTCTGTGTAGGTACTGACGGTTGTGGTCGTGAAAACTCTCAAGTACGTGAAGTCAATTATGCTAAATGGATTACTCCTGAAGCATTAGTTCCTTTCCGTTACCCATTAGTAACTGAAGATATCAGTGATGCTAAGAAAATGACTTACCATGGTCGTAAAGTAATTGGCAACCGTGTTGCTTATTATTTTAAAACATTTGAATCTGAACCTGTATTGATTCGTCGTTTCGAAGATGGTACTCCTATTGATGCTAAGATCTACAATACTAATAAAAACTTAGATGTAGAAACTGTAGTAGAAATCCGTCTTAAAATTACTGAAGATGAATGTCGTGAATTCTTCGTTAATACTGTAGGTCTTAATGAAGCACGTATTAATACTATCTCCTTATGCTATGCTTGGCGTAAAGAAATTGATGGTGTAATGCACTATCAAGATATCCGTCCTTTAACTAAATTGAACTTCCCTAATGAACAATTAATCGAACTCAACAAAGGTATCGATATCACTTACCAAATTTATTATTAATAACTGATATAACAAAAATTGTAATAGAAGACGGAACCCATCCACTTCTTCTATTATACATTCACTCATAGGATTTATCGTCCTATAAATTCTTTCATGATTAGTTTACCTCATTCTATAACTAATCGCTCCATTATCCATGGGTGTAAAGATAATATTACGTCCATGGATAAAATCTAAAAAAAAATAATACATGGGTAAGTGAGAGTACACTTACCCATGTATATTCTTAACTATAAGTGATTTTCGGTTATAGGCGGATTGATTCCTTGTGTCTTAAGGAATCTATAGGCCCAGATAGCCTCATGATGGCTGACATTGTTTATGCCAGCGTATCGATCAGCTACCAGGTCCATAGCAGTTCTAATCTGCCAATCTAGATTGGCAGATCTTTCTGCTAATTGGTTAGC
>CALISH010000136.1 GCA_938041275.1 uncultured Solobacterium sp. | reverse complement strand
TTGTAATTCTTATCTCTTAAAGTAACTATACTTTCTTTCAGTTCAGATAAGGAAAGGATGTTTTTCTCTTTTAAGAGTGACGCAAAGTACGGAGCTGTTTTGTGAGATAATCTGTTTTATATTTGCAAGTTCATTAAAATGGGTTATCCTAAAAACATGAAAGAATATAAATTTTCCGCTAGTATGCCAATCGATGATTTGATTCTTGGAATAGGATTTCCAGCAGTGCTAATGTTACCAACGCTAGTTTTAGGTCTACTAGCATGGTGCTTAATCCCTGGCTATCAGCCACTATCAAAATCAATGAGTGGTTTTGGGTGGGTTGCAGTTCCAGGGGTGGTTATCAGTTTTGTTTTATTGGAATGGCTCAAGAAGAGAACGGTCCACGAATATATTGTTAAAGTAAGGGGTACGTCTATTGGTTTCTATAGAGCAGGAACATTGCAGTGTCAAGGTAAACTGAATAGCATCACGATGCAACAAAGTCCGTTAAAGACCTGCTTGGAAATGAAGATAAATGATACGAAGATAATATTTATAGTTCGACCAAAGGAGAATTATATCCGTAACAGTTTTCTTGCGACAGGTTCATTATATGATGTTGAGGTTATGGAAGAGCTTTATCATGATTTATCTCAAGGAACAGTTTGACGGCATCTTGTTTGTGTGTTAAGTTTTAAGTGTTCAAGAAATAGAGTGTAACTGATTTAATTCAAGCATTACCTATTAAAAGAATAACGTTCTTTTGATGGTGGTGCTTTTTATGATATGCCCCATCAAAAGAAAGCCAAAAAGAAAGGAGAGTTATGATGAAAGATAAGATTTTTGGCGTTCTTCAAAGAGTTGGTCGCTCATTTATGTTACCAATTGCAGTATTACCAGTTGCAGGTTTATTGCTAGGATTCGGTGGATCCTTTACAAATGCAACAATGATCGAAGCATATGGTTTACAAGGTGTTTTAGGGGAAGGAACTTTACTACATTCATTGTTAATGGTGTTAAACGGATGTGGTAATATCATTTTTGCAAATCTTCCTCTCATCTTTGCAATTGGTGTTTCTATTGGTATGGCGAAGAAGGAGAAGGAAGTTGCAGCTCTATCTGGTGCGATTGCTTTCTTTGTTATGCACTCTGCAATCAATGTGATGTTACAGATTACTGACATTGCTACGACTTTACCGTCAGGTTCAATTACACAAGTGTGTGGTATTGAATCTCTACAGATGGGTGTCTTCGGTGGTATTATCGTTGGTCTTGGTGTTTCTTATTTACATAATCGTTTCTATAAGATTGAATTACCACAGGTATTATCATTCTTTGGTGGCTCACGTTTTGTGCCAATTATCTGTACACTTGTTTATTTATTCGTAGGAATTCTAATGTTCTTCATTTGGCCAACTGTTCAAAATGGTATTTATAAAGTTGGTGAACTCGTTCGTACTTCAGGTTATGCTGGAACATTCTTATATGGTGTAATGGAAAGAGCTCTAATTCCATTTGGATTACACCATGTATTCTATCTGCCATTCTGGCAGACAGGTGTTGGTGGTGTTGCGAATGTTGGTGGTCAGATGGTTGAAGGAGCACAGAATATTTTCTTTGCAGAATTAGCAAATCCATCTACAACAGTATTCAACACAGAAGCAACCCGTTTCATGGCTGGTAAGTTCCCACTCATGATCTTCGGCCTACCAGGTGCGGCTTTTGCAATGTATCGTGCTGCGAAACCTGAAAATCGTAAGGTGGTTGGTGGTTTATTACTATCTGCTGCTTTAACAAGTATCTTAACTGGTATCACAGAACCACTTGAATTTACATTCTTATTCGTAGCACCTATCCTATATGCAATCCACGTAGTTGGTGCAGGATTAGCATACATGTTGATGCATATTCTCAAAGTTGGTGTAGGTATGACCTTCTCAGGTGGTCTTATCGACTTATCTCTATTTGGTATCATGCAGGGCAATGCTAAGACAAACTGGATTATGGTAGTTGTTGTAGGTATTGTTTACTTCTTTGCATACTTCTTTATCTTCTCATTCTTCATCAAGAAGATGGATCTCAAGACTCCAGGACGGGAAGATGAAGGTGAAATCAAGCTATATACAAGAAAAGATGTAGAAGAGAAGAAGGAAACTGCTACGTCTTCTGGCAATGATGAATTAAGCCCACTCATCACACGTGGTTTGGGTGGTAAGCAGAATATTTCTGATGTGGATTGTTGTATCACACGACTAAGATGTACCGTTAAGAACCCTGAGCTTGTTGATGAAGAACAATTAAAGGCTACAGGTGCTAAGGGTGTTATCAAGAAGGGCAATGGTGTGCAGGTTGTATATGGACCGCAGGTAACTGTAATTAAGTCTGACTTAGAAAGTTATTTAGATAATCTCAAGGAAGATATGGTTGTAGGAGAAGAAATTGTGGCTCCAGCAGATGGTCGTGTTGCGGTATTATCAGAGACACCAGATCCAACGTTTGCAGAAGGTATGTTAGGACAGGGGGTTGTCATCTTCTTGACTGGGGATAAGATTTACTCACCAGTTGATGGTGAAGTACAATTCGTATTCGATACAAAGCATGCAATTGGAATTCTCTCGAATCAGGGAAATGAAATCCTACTTCACATCGGTATTGATACAGTCAACTTAAAGGGTGAAGGCTTTACACCACATGTTCAACAAGGTCAAAAAATTAAAAAGGGTGATTTATTGATGGATATTGATTTACAATATATTAAAGAACATGCTAAGAGTGAAGCGACCCCAATTATTTTTACGAATTTAAAACCGGAATCAACACTGACAATTTTGAAGATGGGAGATGTCAAAGCTCTAGATAAAATTTGCGAAATTAAGTAAATAAGGAGTTGGAATGTATAAAATCAAAAAAGTCATCAACAACAATGCAGTGCTGATTACAGACCCAAACAATGAGCAAGAAATGATTTTTATGGGCAATGGCATTGGATATAACCGGCATAAAGGCGAGATGATTGAAGATATTCAGGATTGTAAGCAATATGTGATGAATACTGAAGGTGTTAATTATCAGTCCTTGGTTGATCCAATCTATTTGAAAATTGCATCCTTGATTTTGGATGAAGCAGAAAAGCAGTATAATACTGTAAACCGTAGTATTGAAATGTCTTTGGCAGACCACATAGCGTTTGCGTTAGAGCGTATTAAAGATAATGTTGTCATCAGTAATCCTTTCACAAAAGACATTGAGATTCTATTTGAAAAGGAAAATCGTATTGCACAAATTGGGCGAAAGATTATTGAAGATAAAACGGGTGTCTTAATCAATGATGATGAAGTGAGCTATATTACGCTTCATATTCATAATGCAATTAGCTATGAAAGTGTATCAGAATCGATGAAGACAACACTTATTATCAACACTGCTTTAGAACAGATGGCGAAAACATACCACATTCCATTAGATAAAAATTCTTTATCTTACTCACGGTTATTAATTCATTTAAAATACATGTTTGCTCGTCTTCAAAAAGGTGAGCGGCTCAATGTGGATATGGATGAGTATGTGAGTAGGACCTTCGCACTTTCATATGAAATTGCCAGAAATATTTGTGATTACATTAAGAAAAATTATGACTACATGATCCCTTTTACGGAAATTGGATATCTGGCAATACATATCGAAAGAATTCGCAAAGAAACGAACGAAAAAATGAGTTGAGAAAATTCCTCAGCTCATTTTTTATTTCATTTTCGAGATTGCAATAATATATTGCGCACTCATATATAAACATGCAAGCATAGTAGCTACTTCAAAGATAATTACAACAATATCACTCTTGATGAGTATTCCATTTACTACTAGTAAGATACCTAATAAAGCATATAATACAGCGAGTAGAATACAACGTCCTTTATTGTTTGTTTCTACAAGTCCTTCGATGAATGACTTTTTCTGTTTTGGTTTAAAGTTAGGAATCTGTGGTAATGTTGGTAACCAAGATTTTACAAAGCGATATTGTAGTACTCCAAATAGCACAAGGCCAGCGATAATAGAGATTCTCCAATCACTTGTTAGGCTCATCAGTAACATCGCTACTGCGATACCAAGTGCGATGCGATTGTGATAGAGATTGAAGTTCTTCGCATCTTTCTCTTTTAGAATGTATCCTGTTTGTGTGCGGAAAATATACATGATGGTTTGTCCTTTATCATCGATGTAAATATTTCTTCCGGCAATCGCGCCACGCTTTTGCGCACTACCATCATCAAAGATGGATGGTCTTTTTTTATCTGGGCTTTTTGTCATAGAAGTACCTATTTTTGAAGTTGTGCAATACCTTTACAGTAGGTTTCCTCAACGCTATAGTCATCATTTAAGACAACGATATCCGCATCATATCCTGTGCATAACTTGCCGATATGATCATGCATGTTTAATAGTGTTGCAGGGTTAATTGTGGCAGAGTTGAGGGCCGCATCAAATGGAACGCCAGCTCTTTCAACTAAGTTTCTTAGTCCTTCGTTCATACGCATTGTAGAACCTGCTAGACTTCCGCTCTCAGTTAGGTGAGCACTTCCATCTGGATAGATTTCAATTTCATGTCCACCAAACATAAACTTGGAGCCTGGTTCAAATCCCTTTGCCATAAGCGCATCAGAGATCATGATTGCATGGTCTTTGCCTTTCGCATTGAAAAAGATATTGAGTGCTTCAGGTGTTGAGTGGTTACAGTCACAGATGACTTCACTATACAAATCGCGAAGACGTAGAGCTAGACCGGTTACACCATTTGCGCGGTGGTTGAATGGAGATTGTCCATTGTATGTATGCGTGATAGATTTTGCACCATTTGCGACAGCGATAATACCTTCTTGGAAGGTTGCGCCAGAATGTCCGATTGATACCGCAACATGATGTGCACTGCAGTATTTTGTAAGTGCAAGTTCTGGATCGTGTTCAGGAGCTAATGTAATTACTTTGATGAGTCCTTCTGCGTCCTTTTGGTACTGAATAAATTCATCTACGTGTGGTGGAACGATAGCTTCTGGTGGTTGTGCTCCTTTGTATTTCATATCAAGGTATGGACCTTCAAAATGAATACCGATGATATCAGCACCATCTCTACCAGCTACGTGTTCACGCTTAACAGCCGCAACATTCTTAACGGCTTTTGTTAGTACTGGGTTTAATTCAGTGATTGTTGTGGAAAGGAAACCGGTAACACCTTCACTTGGAATTCCTTTTGCCCATTTCTTAAGTCCCTCAGGTTCTGCGTAGTTTGTATCATAGCCATACGCACCATGACAATGGATGTCAATAAATCCTGGCACAATACGACGATTACCATAATCAATATCTGCAGTATGATCTTCAGCAGGGTAAATACCCTTGATTTTACCTTCAGAAATTTCAATGACAGCTGGGATAAAGTCACCGGCTATCCATACACGATTACTTTTAATAAACATATTTTTATTCCCTCATGAATTACTTTCTATGTTTATCATAGCACTATTGATTTTATTTATCTCTTTTGACACTTATACTTTTTAATAATGATTTGACATCTTTCAGTTAATTTATTCTAATCGTAATTTCTGATTGTTATAATACAAATCAGATAAGACAGGCACAAAAGGAGGAAAACAATGTCCATATTTAATTATACAAATGAAGAATTAGAATCATTTAAGGCAATATTTACAGCCACAGAAATCCATCAACAACCTTCAACTTGGGAGAAGACAATCGAACAAGTACGCTCACGTGCAGAAGAGATTCAGTCATTTATCAATAAAGTTATTCATCAGGAAGACTATGATGTAATTTTAACAGGTGCTGGCACAAGTGAGTTTGTGGGGAATGCATTATATTCCTATTTAAATCGCAAGTTAAACTACAAGGTGAAGAGTTACGCTACAACAGACTTAACAGCTACACCAGAGAATTATGTATCTGCACATAAGCCTACTTTATTAATCAGCTATGGTCGCTCAGGTGACTCTCCTGAATCGATTGGCGCAATTCAATCTGTAGAAGCAGTGAATGATAATCTATATCACTTATTCATTACATGTAATAAAGACGGTGCTTTAAGCAAACGTGCAAATACAGAAGGTGATCGTTGTCTCGCAATTAATTTAACACCTGAAACATTGGATAAGAGTTTTGCGATGACATCAAGCTTTACAAATATGTATCTTGCAACAGTACTCTGCTTTAGCCTAGATCACTTTGATGAAACAGTCGCTGCTGTAAACGATGTGATTGGCGCCGCAAAACAACTTGTTGAAGAAGATTGGCCTACTATCAAGGAATTTGATGATGCGTTTGACTACGGTAGAATCGTATACTTAGGCACAAATACATTGAAGGGTATTGCCCAGGAATCCGCACTAAAGATGTTGGAATTAAACGCTGGTAAGATTGTAACAATGTATGATACACCATTAGGTTTCCGCCATGGTCCTAAGTCCATCATCGATAACACAACATTAACAGTTCTATATCTCTCTGATGGTGAATATCAAAGACAATATGAACTTGACTTATTGAAAGAAATGTCAGGTCAACGCAAAGAAAATCGTATTATGGTTGTATGTAATACGCCATGTGAACTAGCCAAATCTCTTGCGAACTATTATTATTGTTTTGATACACCAGCGAAGGATAATGTCTTTGTAGGTTTAGACTTTATTATCGTTGCACAATTGATGGCATTATTTGCGTCAATTCGCAATCACTTCACACCGGATAATCCATGTCCAACAGGCGAGGTTAACCGCGTTGTTAAGGGTGTAATCTTATATCCATATTCTAAATAGGAGGAATAATATGATTGGTATTGTTGTTACAGGACACGGACATTTTGCTAGTGGCCTAACAAGTTCAGTAGAACTCATTGGTGGTAAACCAGAACATTATCATGCGGTAGACTTCGTTCAAGAAGATTCTACGGATGATCTCGAAAAGAAATTGGAAGCAGCTTTCGCTTCCTTGAAGGATTGCACAGATGGAATCCTTGTATTTACAGACTTAGTTGGTGGTTCACCATTTAAAGTTTCTGTTGAACTTGCAATGAAGCTTCAGGAACAATACAAGATTGTCGTATTATCTGGTTCAAACTTAGGCATGATTGTGGAAGCTAACCTAACAAGAAGCTTCGCAAATGATATTGATTCCTTAGCTGCTCAAATAATTGAGACAGGTAAGACACAAGTTATGCGTTTCGAACTTGTTCAACACAAAGAAGTTGAAACGGAAGACGGTATTTAAAAAAATCGGTATAGTGCCGATTTTTATTTTTGAGATTTAAATTGAATATAATTTGTCAGTAAATCAATAAAGACAATAAATGGAATGAGTGGACTACATATAGTATCTTTTGTATTTGGAATTTGATAAAACTCTGTAAATGTAGGTTTCTTATCTAGTTTAGTATTTGCCTGTCCAATATAAATGGCGTAGGGTTCATGCGTGAGTAGATGTGTGAAGGATACTGAATCGATTGTTGGTTCATCCTGCATGGAGATATAAATAAACAAGTCATTATGTTGAATGAGTTGCGAGCGCAATTGCAGAAAATCTACATTTGGGATGATAGAAATATCATAGCCAAGATTGATGAGTCGATATTGAAATGTATTGGCAATCGTTGACGCAAAACCCTCCCCATAGACGTATATCTTTCCAGACTGGTCGAAAATCTCTTGTAAGTGGTCAAAATCTTGTTCGGCAATCTCCACACATTTGTTTTTAAGAGAGTCAAAGTACTGGCTCTGGATATCCTCTTTAATATGCTGGTTTTCATCTGATGAATCAAATTCACAGTTTTGAAGGTCATTGCTATATTCATAAATGAATTCACGATAGCCTTTAAAATTACACTTTTGCGCAAATCTGGATAGAGTTGGTTCAGAGACGTAAAGTATCTTACTAATACGCTTTGATGAGAAATCTAAAAGCTCAGTATTTTCCAGGAAATAATCCGCAATACTCTGCTGTAAAGAGGACATTGTAGGATAAACACTTTGAATGATTTGTTTTGTTTTTGTATTTAATCGGATGTTTCGAATCATAGGGTTTCCTCGTTATGTGTACGAATGAAATGGATGAGAGTATTTGCTGCATTTCGTTGGGATGCTTTATTTGGATGGCTTGCAAAACAGAAGCCATCTTTTTCTGTTGCGGTATCAAATCTAAAAAACAAACTAGAAGTTTCTTCAGCAACTTTTTGAACGGAAGAAAGAAGTGTTTCTTCCATAAGACCATAACACAGTAGAAACTTTGCGTTAGGAAACTTTGCCTTTAACGTTTGGATAAAGGCGATATATAACTTTTGGAAACGCTGTTCACGTTCAGGTATGCCTCTTGTGTAGGAGGCATCGTTGGTCCCAAGATTGATAATCACCCAAGAAGGATCTTCATCTATGTCATAAGGGAAGATACTTGGCAGAATATCTTCATCATTGACCGCTTCTTCTGTTTCGGGGATCCAACGAGAAAGAATACCGTTACCGCTATATGCAATAATAATTGGAGTTGTGTTTAATGCGTGCGAAACCATATAAGGATATGCATGCGTACAATCTTCGAAGTGTGTATTGAATACCAGTGGTGTAGTGTCTGATTCTAAACCATAACCTGCAGATAAAGAATCACCGATCCATAAAATGGATTCTTGAGGTTTATTCCACTTGAAGATTTCTCCATCTACTCGTATATCTTCTAATTGAAAGAATCCATACTGTAGTTCAGTAATCTGGATGATTTTCACATGCATGATATCATTCCTTGTAAATGGAATTGTATATGCATGGCTACCTTCGCTTAAATCAATCTTTTGATATACCTCATCATCCACAAATACTGCCAATATAACAGGTCCGTATAACGTATGATGACTGGTAATTTGAAGTTCAATAGACTTGCCAGAAAACGCAAACTGAAAACCCGAAGCAGACCACTTAAATTGATAATGATGATTTACCTGATTACATGGTGGTAAAAATGTAAGTTTAGACAATAAATTCATAACACTATATTACACGAAAAATTTTTATGAGAGTCTATTTAGAAAGTACTTTCATAAAACTCAGAACAGCAGAAAGCGCTTTCAACATATCATAATTATAATGAAATTATGGAAGACATGCTAGATAAAATAAATCTACAATCCCTCTTAGAGGAAAATCATTGGTTACAATCATATCTCAATCAAAAAAAGATCATTTTTAAACAGGATACAGTTAATGGTTATCAAATTCACTTTAGTGATGATGAAATTGACATTGTTTATTCGTCCATCGCACAAAGAAATCGTGCATTACTTTCACTAACAACGACAAAGCATGATGAAACAGAAACAAGTGTTGTAAAAGATCTTGGTGTAATGGTGGACTGTTCTAGAAATGCGGTACCGAAAATATCAACGTTGAAGAAGTTCGTTCGATATCTATCCTTTATGGGATATACATTTCTAGGTCTGTACATGGAAGATACATTAAAGATTGATGGTGAACCGTATATTGGCTATCAAAGAGGAGCGTATACAGTAGAAGACATTCAAGAGTTAGATACTTATGCGAAACAGTACGGAATCGAGTTACGACCATACGTGCAGACATTAGCACATCTAAATCAAATTGTTCGCTACGAAGAATATCAAAAGATGATTGATGTGGATGATATTCTACTGGTTGGATCAAGTCGAACATATAAATATCTAGAGAATCTATTTAGAACATTAGATAAAGCATTCCATTCACGAAAAGTGAATATTGGAATGGATGAAGCGTTCATGTTAGGCCTAGGGAAATATCTGAATGAGCATGGTTATCAAAACCGTTTGGAAATCATGAATCAACACTTACAAACGGTAAGAGAGATTGCTAGTAAATATAATTTTGAACTACAGATGTGGAGCGATATGTTCTTCCGCCTTGCGGCAAATGGTAGTTACTACAATCTTAGCCAGGAACAAATTCAGAAAATCAAAGCACCAGAAGATATAAATTTAGCCTATTGGGATTACTACTCAACTGATATACAGCATTATGCGGATAATCTGAAGCAACATAAAAAACTATCACAGAACATCTCATTTGTAGGTGGAGCTTGGAAGTGGACTGGATTTATTCCGCACAATCACTACAGCATTCATGCATGTAAAGCTGCAATCCAAGCATGTATCGAAAATCATATTGATGAAATTACCTTTGCGGCATGGGGAGATGATGGTGCAGAAACATCACTCTTCGCAATCTTACCAGCACTATTTGTAAATACGAATGAAATTTATGGCAATCGCATGAGTGAAAAGTGCTTTGAAGTACTAACAGGAATATCTCTTGATACATTCCTATCAATTGATGAAGTAAATCCATGCACGAAAGATGGCTTTACACACAACAATGCAAGTAAGTATTTCCTATATAACGATTTGTTGCAGGGTGCATTCGACTCCGTCGCAAAAGCAGAAATGATTGATGAAATTCAATCTGTTCTACCAAAGATTTCTAACGTATCGAATACAACAAGTGATTTATATTACTACTTCGATACGGTAAAAGCACTGATAGAAGTATTGGAAATAAAACTAAACTTAGGGAATGAAATCTATCATGCATACAAACAAAACGATTTACAAACTTTGAATAAGATTGTTAATCAAATACTTCCAGAGTTAATCAAACGTATCGAAACTTTCTACAATGCATTCAAGAAGCAGTGGTATCTAGAAAATCACAATCAAGGATTTGAGGTACAAGCTGTGCGTTTGGGTGGATTGAAGCAGAGAGTAATCGATGTACGTGAGCAATTACTGGCATATCAGAAAGGAGAGGTTACAAAAATAGACGAACTAGAAGAGGAACATTTAGATTTTCACTATTTTGATGATAGCTCGATAGAAAGACTGAATTATAATCTATGGTCACATATCGTCTCAACATCAAAACTGTGAGGCATTACAACCACTTAAATAATTCACAGGAGGAAAGACATGAAGAAAAAATTATTAAGTGCAGTATTTGCGGCTATGCTAGCCGTAGGTAGCTTAGCAGGATGTGGCAAGAAAGCATCAGAGGCAGGCACAGACAAGACAAAGATCGAATTCTGGACAATCGATTTAAAGGCAAATTTCGAAGATTATTTTAAAACAATGATTGCAAACTATGAGAAGGAAAACCCAGAAGTAGAGGTTAACTGGACAGATATTCCTTACGCAGATATGCAATCTAAATTAGTAGCAGCAGTTGCAGGTGGAACAGCACCAGATGTAGTAAACCTCAATACACAATTCGCATTAACATTAGCTGGTAAGGGCGCACTTGTGGATTTAAATAAGGAAGCTACAGCAGAACAAAAAGCAATTTATAATGAAGGTTTATGGAATTCAGCTAAGATTGGTGATTCTGTATATGCATTCCCATGGTATGCTTCACCAGATATCATGTTCAGCAATAAGGAACTAATGGCAAAGGCTGGTATTACAGAACCACACACATACGCAGAAGCATTGAAAGAAGCAGAAGACTTCTACAATAAGACAGGTGCATACCTATTCTTACCAGATGGACTCTTTAACATGTTAGTATCTGAAAATATCGACATCTTATCTAAGGATGGTAAGAAGGCAGCTTTCAATACAGACCAGACAGTCGCATTACTTGAACAATACAAAGCATTAACAGACAAAGGCGTACTTCCTAAAACAAACTGGGGTTCATGGGATGAAGCTTTGAAGTTATTTGAATCCAGTAAGTTAGCAATCGTAAGTTCATCAGGTTCATCTTTAGGCAGAATCAAGGATGAAGCACCAGATGTATACAAACTCATCAATGTATCTACACCATTAACAGGTTCTAACGGTTTAAGCAGAAACCCATTAATGAACTTGGTTGTTCCTACAGCAAGCAAGAATCATGAAGCAGCTATCAAGTTTGCTAACTATGTTACAAACGATGATAATCAGTTAGCTTTCTGCAAACTTGTATCTATTTTCCCATCTACAACAAAGGCTTCTGAAGATCCATTCTTCACATCGAATACATCTACTTTAGAAGGCGAAGCAAGTGCTATGTCCGCAAAGGCAAGCTTAACTTCTCAGGACTTCTCATTAGGTATCGCTAGCCAAGATGCTATCGCTACAGCCGTTAACAAGGCTTACGAAGCAAGCATTATCAACGGTGAAGATATCCGTGCATCACTCAAACAAGCAGAAGAAGATGTAAACAAGATTCTCAGCGAAGCGAAGTAACGATTGATGTTTCCCCGAGCACAATCTAGCTCGGGGAAACATATTTATAAACAAGGAGGATATGCATGAGTCTCACAAATAAAATGGTATCTCGAAGAAAAAGAAGAGAAACAAGAACGGCGTATGCCTTCATGACACCGGCTTTGATTATCATTACAGTCTTTACGATCATACCTATCATTGGAAGTTTGATATTAATGTTCTATAACTACTCCGTTTTAGGAGAAACAAAGTTTGTGGGTTTTCAAAACTTTATCAGTGCCTTCCAAGATAGAGAGTTTTTGATTGCGGTAAAGAATTCAATTGTATTTGTTGTCATTGTACCAATCATCCAGATTCTATCGATTCTAATCGCATTATTTGTAAATCGAAAAATACCAGGAATTAGTTTATTCCGTACACTCTTCTACATTCCAGTCGTCACTTCCATGGTAGCTGTATCTATCATCTGGGGATTTATCTTTGACTCACATGGTATTATCAATACCTTACTAATGGACCTCGGCTGGATTACACAACCATTTGGCTTTTTAAGTGACAAGTATGCAGCAATGCCGTGCTTGATGTTTATTACATTATGGCAAGGGTTAGGATACTACATGATGATGTATCTAGCAGGTCTACAAGGTATTCCTCAGGAACTGATTGAGGCTGCTAAGATTGATGGCGCTACAAACCTAGAAACAATTGTAAAAGTCAAAATTCCATTATTGAAACCATATATCTGGTTATGTACTTTAAATTCTGTTATTTCCGCAATTGGTGTATTCGATGTTGTATTCGTACTAACCAAAGGTGGACCGAATAACGCAACGATGGTTATCAACTACTATTCCTACGTAAAGGCCTTCGGTGACTTCCAATTTGGTTACGCTGCCGCAATCGGTGCTTTACAGGCAATTATCACAAGTACATTAAGTATCGCTGTATTTATATATGGTAAGAAAGGAGGTATGTCAAATAATGAATAAAAAGAAATTACGTCAGAAAGATATCGTGAATTTGATATTTTCTTATATCTGTTTAATCGCAATCGCTATCTTATGTGCTGGCCCATTTATTTGGCTACTACTATCTTCCTTACGTACAGGCGCAAATATTTATGATTTACATTTCAAGTTAGAAGATTTTACTTTCTCAAACTATATTGGTGTTATCCAATATATGAATCTTGGAAAGTATGTACATAATACTGTAATTATTACATTGGGTGGTATCTTCTTGGATGTTTTACTTTCATCGATGTGTGCTTATCCACTCGCAACGATGAATTTCAAAGGAAAGAAGATTATCTTTGGTATCTTAGTTTCTACAATGATTATTCCGGCAGCTGCGGGGATGATTATCAATTACTTAACAATCACAAAACTAAAACTATTAAATACACTACTAGGTGTTATCTTACCAAGCTCAGTAAAGACATTTAGTATTATCTTGATGCGTCAAGCGTATCTTGGCGTTCCAAGAGAGCTGATTGAAGCTGCTAGAATTGATGGCGCAAGTGAATTTAGAATTTGGTGGAAGATTATGTTACCAGGCATTATGCCAAGTATCTCCACAATTGTAATCTTTGACTTTATTGGTTACTGGAATGCATTCTTATGGCCAATCATCGTCTTACAAGATCCAAATAAATATCCACTCGCAACCGCATTACAATATCTAAATGGTTCATTTAGTTATAAATTTGGATATGTCGCAGCAGGTACAATCATCTCCATTATTCCAGTACTCATCGTATTTATCGTATGTCAGAAGAACTATATCGAAGCAGTAAGTGGCGCTGTAAAGGGATGATGTTATGAAGAAGATTGTTTTATTACCCATGGATGAAAGACCATGTAACTATAAGTTCCCAAAGCGCTTATTTGAAAATGAAGAAATACAAATTATTGAACCTCAGACATTAGGTTTTAAAAAAGATGGTGCAGATTATAACATCATTAAAGATTTCCTATGTAAAGAATGTAAGGATGCCTATGGTTTGATCATCTCCATGGATATGTTGTTGTATGGAGGACTAATTCCATCACGTATTCATCATCAAGATGAAGAAAGTCTAAAGAAAAAACTAGATACAATCAAAGAACTGAAGAAAGAAAATCCAAGTTTAAAAATCTTTGCGTTCCAATGTATTATGCGTTGTCCTAGTTATTCTAGTTCAGATGAAGAACCTGATTATTATGAATACTATGGAAAACAGATTCATGATTTAGGCGAAGCAGTAAACATGCATCAGTTTGGAATTTCACAAGGGCAACGTATCAGTGAACTGACAAAAGAAATTCCAGAAGAATACATCGAAGATTTTATCTCACGTAGAGAAATTAATCGTCAGATGAATATGCATGTTATTGATCTATTGCGTGAAGGCTATTTAGATAGTTTGGTAATTCCACAAGATGATTCCACTACATATGGATATCCTGCAATGGATCAAAAAGTAATCCGCGAAAAGATACAGGAATTGGGTCTCATTGATAGGGTATTAATTTACCCTGGTGCAGATGAAGTGGAACTTACATTATTTGCACGCATGTTAAATACAATCAAAGGGGAATGTCCAAAAGTATATGTAAAATATGCATGTGAAAAGTCTAAGCAGATTATTCCTTTATACGAAGGCTTTCCATTAGATTCCACAGTTTCCTACCATATTCTATCAGCAGGTTGTCAACAGACATTTAGCTTTGAACAAGCAGATATTATTTTGGCAATCAGCGCACCATCTGAGAATATGGAAGAAGCAGAGTATCAACCTTCTATTCATACAAGTTATTCAATTGATCGAAATCTAGCTGAATTCTTACGTTTCATTAAGATGCGACTTGCAGAAGGGAAAGTTGTTTCTATCGCAGACAATGCATACGCAAACGGTGCAGATTTATCATTAATTCAATTACTCAATAACAATGGACTACTTCTAAAAGTTAGTGGCTATGCAGGATGGAATACTTCCGCAAACACCATCGGAACCGCGATTGCGGAAGCAGTAAACTACCTATACTATGGACAGTCACAAAATCAAATGGATTTCATTGTACAAAGATATCTTGAAGATGCCGGATATTGTGCAAAGGTGAGAACACAGGTAAAGAATAACTTACCTGCAGGCATGAATTACTTTGATGTGAAAGAAAAAGATGGTGTTGTAAGTCAGATGGTAAATGAACAATTACAAGAATTCGCAAAACAATATCTATCATCAATCGCATCAGAAATTAAAATTATGAATGTACAGATGCCGTGGAAACGTATGTTTGAAGTGGATTTAGATGCACGTTGGCAAGAAAGTGAGAAATAAGAATGGCAAGTCTATCATTGAAAAATATTAATAAGGTATATGACAATGGGGTCCATGCGGTCAAAGACTTTAATCTAGAGATTCAGGATAAAGAGTTTGTTATCTTTGTTGGACCATCTGGTTGTGGTAAGTCTACAACATTACGTATGGTTGCGGGCCTAGAAGAAATCACATCAGGAACACTAGAAATCGATGGGAAAGTTGTCAATGATGTTGAACCTAAGGATAGAGATATTGCGATGGTCTTCCAAAGCTACGCATTATATCCACACATGACAGTTTACGAAAATATGGCATTTGGTCTAAAATTACACAAGGTTCCAAAAGATGAAATCAAACGTCTTGTTATGGAAGCCGCAAAGATTCTCGACCTAGAGAAATTATTGGATCGTAAGCCAAAGGCTTTATCTGGTGGACAAAGACAGCGTGTAGCGATGGGTAGAGCTATCGTTAGAAATCCAAAAGTATTCCTGATGGATGAACCTCTTTCCAACTTGGATGCGAAGTTACGTGTACAAATGCGTATTGAAATTGCAAAACTACACGAAAGATTAGGTGCTACAATTATCTATGTTACACATGACCAGACCGAAGCGATGACACTAGGAACACGTATCGTCGTTATGAAGGATGGTGTTGTGCAACAAGTTGATTCACCAAAGAATCTATATGAAAAACCAAATAATCTATTCGTCGCAAGTTTCATTGGTTCTCCACAGATGAACTTCTTGGATGCAGTTGTAGTTGAAGAAGGAGATACGATTCAATTACGGGTTGGAAAGAAAAATCTTCGCTTACCTGCACAAAGAGGAGAACTACTGCGTCAAAAAGGTTATGTTGGTAAGACAATTGTATTAGGTATTCGTCCAGAAAATGTATATGACTCCAAATTATATCAGTTGGATGATTACGACAACACGATTGAAGCAGAAATCAAAGTATACGAATTACTCGGTGCAGAAATCTTCTTATATTTCGATGTTGAAGGAAAACAGATGATTGCAAGAGTAAATCCAAATACAGCATTAACAAAAGGTGATGTTGCGAAGTTTGCATTAGATATGAATAAGGCACATCTCTTTGATAAAGAAACAGAACAGGTAATTAGGTAATATAGCGTATGAATGATGCATACTATGAATTAGCGGTAAAAAGAAATAGACCGGAAATAAAATATGTTTTATATGTAGTAGTAGACCTGCTTGCATGTATACTATTTTTAATAGCTGGATTTACAAAACCTCTCTATTGGATTGGCTCTGCTATCACACTGCTATTCTTCTATGTATATTTACGATTACGTCTATATGAAGAATACGAATATATCTTAGTCAACGATGAATTAACCATCGATGCAATCTTCCACAAAGAAGCACGCAAGGCACTTACTAGATGTAATGTAAAAGATGTTCAATCTATCAAGTTGAATGCAAATAACGAAAAGGGCAGAGATTACTCAGATGGAAGTCATAAAGTCGCGTTATATCTAAACAAAGGTGAAGTATTCCTGCTTTCACTCGATGAAAAGATGTTAACGATGTTAAAAAGATATATTAGAAACATAGAGCAGTAAAATAAAAACCTTCTTCAAAGCATGATTCATGTATTGATAGAAGGTTTATTTTTTGCTTAACGATACTTTGGATACCACTTTAAATCGCGTACAGCCTTAGCCATATCTGTTTCTTTCGCGCGTGCAAGACCTTGTTGTTGTGCGGTTTTAGCAACTGCCTCCGCAACCTTGATAGAAACATCTGCGACATACTTGAATGGTGGTAATACAGGAGCACCTGGTTGAGTTTGATCAATGATACCACTTAAGGAGTGTGCGGTAGCACCAATCATTTCATCTGTTAAAAGACTAGCTTCTGATGCAAGCATGCCAAGTCCAAGTCCTGGATAAATTAAAGCATTATTCGCTTGACCGATTACGTAGTCAACACCCTTATAAGACACTGTATCTGCAGGAATACCAGTTGCGACAAATGCTTTTCCATCTGACCAAGTAATGAGATCTTCTGCACTAGCTTCAGCTAATACAGTTGGATTTGATAATGGGAAAATCATTGGGCGCTCTGTAATCTTGCACATTTCTTCCACGATTTCCTTTGTGAATGTATTTGGTTGTGTCGAAGTACCAACTAAGATTGTTGGTTTGACAGTCTTAACAACTTCTAATAAGTCAGTTAACTTATCTGCGTTAGGATAGTCTGAGCGCTTCTTAGCAAATGGTCTTTGTTGAGGTGTTAAATCATCCATGTCATCAAAGAGAAGACCTTGTTTATCGACCATAAAGAAATGCTTGTACGCTTCTTCTTCAGAAATACCTTCTGTTACCATTTCACGTAGTACACGAGAGGCGATGCCTGCACCAGCAGTACCACCACCAAAGCAAAGGTACGTCTGATCAGATAACTTTCCACCAGTGATTGCAAGAGAGCCAAAGATACCACCAAGTGTTACAATGCCTGTTCCTTGAATATCATCGTTGAATGTAGGAATTTGATTACGATATTTTTCTAGAATGTTTGCGGCATTAGAACGTCCAAAGTCTTCCCAGTGTAGATATAGTTTAGGGAACAAACGTTCAGCAGTCTGTACAAATTGATCTACAAAGTCATAATAACGATCACCACGAATACGTTCATGACGGTTACCTAGATAATTAGGATTCTCAAGTAGTTCTTTACGATTTGTTCCGGCATCAATGACGAGTGGTAATACCATAGATGGGTCGATACCAGCTGCAGCTGTATAAACCATCAACTTACCAACGGAGATATCCACACCATTTGTACCCCAGTCACCAATACCCAAGATACCTTCTGCATCTGTAACAACAATTAAACGAATCTCACGCTCGCCAGCCGCATTTTTTAATGTGGCTTCAATATTTTCTGGATGGTTAATATCCAAATATGCTGCGTATTGTGGGTTGATAAAGAGATCACTGTAGTTTTCGATTGTATCCGCAATCGTTGGATCATAAACGATAGGATTAAATTCAGCTAGATGTTGAGAGAACATATAGTAGAAAAGCGTACGATTTGTATTAAAAATCTGCATCAAAAACAAACGTTTTTCAAGATTATTTGCCTTTGTCTGCAACTGTGCATAAGTCTGTTTTTCCTGTTCTTCAATTGTTTGAACATATGGTGGTAAAAGACCAACCAGTCCAAGTTTACTACGTTCTTCCATTGTAAAGGCTGTGCCTTTATTTAGGAAAGGATTATTCAAAATATCATGTGCATTCATAAAGTTAAATCTCCTATGCGGTATTATTATATACCCATTGTGATGATTGAAGAAAAAGGATTGGTGAAATATCAGAGATAATCCATAAGAAAAGTCATATCTAGATTCACTAGATATGACAGAAATGGGTTAATCAATTTGGTCGTAAATCTTACGGGCATACTCACTAGGGGTAATGCCATAACTCTGCGTAAATTTACGAGAGAAGTAGTGAATAGAATTGAAACTCAACATGGACGCAATCTCTGTAATTGTGTAATCTCCTTTACGAATGAGTAATCGACTCTGATTCAACTTTGCAGTATTGATATATTGTTTTGGTGGAACTTGAAGATTGTTTTTGAATAAGTTCTGTAGAGTACTACGTGAGATAGCGAAGCGGTCACAGATCTGCTCGATTGGTAATGGTTCTAGGATATGTTTATGGATATACTCTAGAATTTCCTCCACAAGACGATCTTCAAAGTGTTGATTCACTGGTGTGATAGGCTTAGGCATCTTCTTTGCGTTTGCGTACAAATGGAAAGAAATTAAGATTTGTTCTAAGCAGGAAATCATTCCATCATATTTAAATGAATTGGCTTGTTCGGAAGTTGATACAAAACGGTTGATATCATCCTGCATCTCTCGTGTACAACTAATGACACGATTGGAAACCAAATCGGTATGAACACCATCTGCCGCAAAGATAACTGTTAAGTAGGAACAAGGATTATCTGAAGAGACCTTTTGGTCATGGAATTGACCAGGTACATATAACATGCATTCATTCATGCCAATCGTATACGACTTACCATCAACTGTTGTATCTAAAGAACCTTGATCAACGAAAGTTAATTCATAGTAATTATGTGTCTCTCCTAAAAAAGAGTACGCAGGACGTTTTACAACGTAATAATAAGCGATGATTTCAGAGATACGAATCTTAGGTGAAATACTTTCATACACAAATGGTTTTGGTAATGTGTAGGTTGTTTTTGTTGCGTGCTTTGGAATATACAAGCGATATACGATATGTTCACTCATTGAGGTGAGATTGAAATAGACATCGGGTTCAATACGTACACGGCGATGTAGTGCAAAACTTTCAATTGAATCAACCTCAGGAACGCGAACGACACCAACCATGGCCATTCCTTCAGACGCTTCTAAATAGACAGATTGATTATAGGAATGAAGCGCATGAATTTCCTTTGTTGAAATTGTAAACTCTTCAACAATGAAATCTTCATCTGGAATATTTGGGACAATCGTACCAAATTTAACGAAATTGGAACTAGTAGTTTTACTAATCATATTTCACCATCTCCTTACCTGTAAAATAGCACAATTTAAATGTGTTTTAAATCACAAATCAACAAAAGAATATTTTTTGTTACCGAAAAATACACTAGTTTTGAGCAAAAATGTAAATATTATGTGACACTTAATGTTAAGATATACACATGAGAGCGCTTTCCATTTTTGGAAATAACGCATATACTCGAAGAGAAAGGAGTAAGGAAATGCCAGATATTGTACTAACTAGAATTGACAATCGTCTAATTCATGGACAGGTGGCAACACAATGGTCCGGTTCAATTGGCGCTAACTTAATCTTGGTAGCAAATGATGATGTGGCTGCAAACACATTCCGTCAAGGATTGATGGATATGGCTGCACCTTCATATGCACAGACACGTTACTGGACAATTGAAAAAACAATTACAACTATCCACAAGGCTTCTCCATCACAGCACATCTTTATCGTCTGTGAGACACCTACTGACGTATTACGTTTGGTTGAAGGCGGTGTTCCAATTAAGAAGGTAAACATTGGTAACATGCACATGGCTGAAGGAAAACGTCAGGTCGCTACTAGCGTTGCTGTTGATGATGTAGATGTAGCAGCATTCAAGAAGTTACAGGAACTCGGTGTTGAGTTAGAAATCCGCAGAGTGCCGCAGGAACACGCTGAAGACATCAGCAAGCTCTTTGGGTAAAAATCATTACAGCCGTTTCACTACAAAAAATCTATTTTAAGGAGGATTGAATCAAATGGTTTTACAAGCATTATTACTTGCTGTAGCAACATTCATCTTTGCAATTGACCAATTCTCACTGACTGAGCTTTTATATCGTCCTATTATCGCTTGCCCAATTATTGGCTTGATTTTAGGTGATGTAAAAACTGGCCTTGTCATCGGTGGTACATATGAACTGATGATGGTTGGTAACATGCCAGTCGGTGGAGCACAGCCACCAAACGCTGTATTAGGTTCTATTGTAGCAATGATCTTTGCTGTTAAGTCAGGATTACCTGTTGACCAGGCTTTAGGTCTAGCAGTTGTATTCTCTGTATTTGGACAGTATGTCGTTACATTTACATTTACATTTATGTCATACATCATGGCTAAGGCTGATCAGGCTGCTGAAAATGCAGATCCAGCTGGAATCACTGGTGTAAATATTCTATCTATGTGCATCTTAGGTGGTCTCTTCGCAGTTCTAGCACTTGTTGCGTTCTTCGGTGGAGATGCTGCTAGCGAAGCATTAAAGAGTTTCTCTGAAAATGCTTCATGGTTCATGGGTGGCTTAGGTGCTGCTGGTAAGATGATGCGTTACGTAGGTTTCGCAGTATTACTAAAGATTATGCTTGCAAACGACATGTGGGGTATCTACTTCGCAGGTTTCACAGCTGCTGCTATTCTTGGAAATATTGAAGCTACAAAGGGTGCGACATTAATTCTTGTAGCATTTATCGGCTTTGCAATTGCAATGTACGATTACAATACAAATGTTAAGATCAAACAATTAACATCTAATAACGGAGGTGCTGGAGATGGAATCTAATTTCAATTTAGCATATAAGGACACTGCTCCTGCTAAACCACTTACAAAAGCAACATTAAACAAGATGGTTTGGCGTTCTCTAAACTTACAGGCTTCCTTTAACTTCGAAAGAATGCAGGCTGCTGGTTGGTTATGGGGAATCTTACCAGGTTTGGAAGCTATCCACACAAACAAGGATGACTTATCCACATCTATGACTCACAACCTTGAGTTCTTTAATACTCACCCATTCTTAGTAACGTTCGTTATGGGTATTGTATTATCCATGGAACAACAGAAGGCTGATATCAACTCAATCCGTGCTGTTCGTGTAGCAGCTATGGGTCCTTTAGGTGGTATTGGTGATGCGTTATTCTGGTTCACATTAGTTCCAATTACAGCTGGTATTACAGCTAACTTAGCAATTGGTGGAAACTTATTTGGACCAATCTTGTACTTCATCATTACATTTGGTGTACAGATGGCTCTTCGTTACTGGTTAATGTACTGGTCATATGACATGGGTACAAAGGCTATCGAAGTATTGACTGCTAACGCTCGTGAATTTACACACGCTGCTTCTATGCTTGGTGTATTCGTAGTTGGTGCATTGACATGTAACTATGGCGCAACATCTCTTGGTATCATGATTCCTAACGGAACAAAGATTAATGATGCTGGTGAAGTAGTTGATAACTTTATCAATCTTCAGGGCTTATTAGATAGTATCTTACCTGCTCTTATCCCATTAGGATTGACATTAATGTGCTACACATTAATTAAGAAGAAGAACTGGTCACCAACGAAGTGCATTATGCTCTTACTCGTTATCGGTATCGTTGGATGCGTATTTGGAATTTGGGCTGGAGACTACAAGGTTCCACAACTTCTAAGTTCATTCATTAACTGGCATAAGTAATCATGCATAACGAAAGGGACACCTTATCGGTTGTCCCTTTTGTTCTAAATATAGATTATTGTTTGTTTTGATTCTTTAGTTCTTGTTCATATTTATCGTAATACATTTTTTGTACGTCATCACTCAGTGGGAGTTTCTCCTCTGGATTACGTTTTTTGATATGAATAACATATCCAACGATGACGGCGATAAATATGAATAAGGCGATTACTGTTGCGGAAATAGACATAGGTAAGTGATAACTCCTTCTGCGTCTATTATAACAGTGTTTTTCATGATATTCTTGAAATACGGAGGTTGTTTATGGGGAATCGTTTATTGGTATTTGGTGTTCTGTTAATCATTGGGATTGTCCTGTATGTTGCATGGATGTTCTTTGCACAAAGACAGGTGATGTATATGTCATTACTACTATATCGTCAAGGTGATGCGGACCGTTATCTAGAAGAATTAAATTCGTTATCCAGTCGTTTATTCTTTAATAAGAAATTACGTACACTAATGGCAATTGACGCAAATCTTATCAAGGGTGATAAGGAACAACTTAATAAACTATTTGAAAGAGCGGCAGCTTATAGATTGAGTTCTTCTGATCGTGTACTAGTATTACAGAAGGAGCTGTTATTCCGTATCGCGCAAGAAGATGAGAAGGCAACAGAGTCTTATGCGGCAATTCATAAAGCATATGATAAGTTAACGGATAAGCAGAAAGAGAAGTATTCTGAAATACTAAGAGAAGTTGAGTATCCGTATACAATCCATGTCATGCATGATGGTAAGTATGCATCTGAATTAATGGAACGTGGTGATACAATTACGGATGTTGTACCTGCTGGGGTATGTTATTTAAGAGCTGCACAATCGTATTGTTTAAAGGATGATAAAGAACGTGCAGAACGTGCTTTAAATCACGCGGCTAAAAAGTTGAAGGAAACAACATATTATCCGGAAATTCAAAAAATGATACAAACGCGTAATTTCAATGATGTCTTAAAATACAAGATTTAATGCATGGTATGAACATGCAGGATTCAATAGAGAAGAAGCACAGAAATATCTGTCTCGCTTCTCTTTTATTATGGGACAGTAGTGCTCAGGTTAAAATATGTATTAAACAATATTTTCTGAAGATTCTTATTTCATGTAAATTCTATGAAATTTAATGATTTCTTAAAAAATAAAATTTAATATATGTTATTATATATGTGTGACTGAACGGTGGTCAGTTTTAGCTTCGGTCATGAAAGTAGGTGGAATTTTGAAAAAGATTATATCAATACTATTGGTGTTATGCCTATCTGGCTGTACTGTATTAGACTTTGTGACAGATGATAATCAAAATCAAACAATTAATTCTTATAATAATGATTATAAAGACACGAATACTACAACAGAAAATCAGACACAAAACAAAAATGGCTTCACTGTAAAAAATAAAGAAGATAAGAATCAAACTAGTAACAATCAGTTAAAAAATGGTTTCCAAACTGTAGACAAAAATAAACTGAATACGAAATCACTCTATTTGTATTATTACGAGCAGTTATCAAGTACGCAGAAGGCAATTTATGGGGAACTTTACGATGTTCTTCAAAAGCCGGTTTCCGAATATTCGTTCAAGAAGCTTGTAAAGAAGGAAGATTTTGCGACGGCACTTCTAGCATTTAACTATGACTTTCCTGAAGCTTATTGGATGTGGGACTATCGTTACTGGCTAGATGATCACGGAAAAGTAACGAAAGTTAAATTTCAAGTACCAGAAAACTACGCTGAAACACAAGCTCAGGTTGATCAAATTGTAGATAATGTAGTTGGGGCTGTCGCAAATGCAAGTGATTACGAGAAGATTAAGTATTTCTACGATTGGATTATCAACTGGACAATTTATGAAGACAATGAATGTGACCAATATTATACAAGCGTATTCCTATACAGAAAGAGTATCTGTGCTGGTTATTCAAGAGCCTTCCAATATCTCTGTAAGAAGGCGGGAATCAAGTGTTCTACTGTTCGTGGCCAAACGGATGAAGCACATGCATGGAACTTTGTAGAGCTAAATGGTAAGTATTACTGGATTGATGTAACTTGGGGTGATCCGGTTAATGATGATGGTAGTCAGTCACTTGTTTACTATTACTTCATGGTACCGGATGAAGTGCTATTCCGTACACATTATTCCTTAAATGGAACTGTTGTAATTGGTGATTCTTCATTTGAAGCATTTAAATTTCCAAAGTGTACAGATAACTCTCTTTCATACTATGTTCAAAATGGAGCATATTTCCAAACATACGACTACTATGCGATTAGAGACTACGTGTTACAGAAACTGTATGAAGATCCTTACCAAAAGATTTCATTCCAGATCGGTGACCAAGCATCTTTCCAGGTAGCAGTTGAGCAATTATTGTCACAGAACTATCGTTATATTACGAATATCTTTAGCGAATATTTCCCAGGAAGATATTGGTATAATGCAATTACGAAAGACGATGTTGGTGTCATCACTGTACAAATCGTTTCATAAAAAATAAACTGTGTAATCTTTCGACAAATTGTCTTAAGGTTACACAGTATTTTTGTGTGCCAGACATGGCATATATCTTGGAGGTTGAAAGGTACCTCTAACCAAG
>CALISH010000135.1 GCA_938041275.1 uncultured Solobacterium sp. | reverse complement strand
ATTTATACTACAGGATATTTCCCTACAGCTGTAGATGAGTTGTCAACTTATAATCAAAATGCGTTAAATGATTATGAGATGTCTATAGGTATCAAGGAATATCTTGAGCATAATATGTACGTATTGAATATACTTTGTAAGTATCTTCCTGATATATACTTTATTGAAGCACCAGTAGACCCATCAGTGTCAATCTATTCTATTATGAATGATGAGTTTGCTAGTGGTAATTATAATCCAAATATTATCCTAAGTAGATCTGTAATGAATCATCAATTGATTCCTATATCTATGACACAGACTGTACAGATTAAGCATTTGTATAGATATGGTGAATTAGAATGTAAAGCCATCAATATAGATAACTGTGTATCAGAATATATTAATAGTCTTAAACGTAGTATATCTGAACCAGAACTAATTGGAACTATCCCTAGAGATGCTTTAAGTTTAATTATGGCATTATTGGGGGTAAAACAACGTAGCGTGAGTGGTACAGGTATACGTGCTGATAAGATTATTAAAGTAGTACCACAGTTCTTAGCGCATAAACGTACAAACTATATCAGTAGCTTTGCTGATATAGCTGAGCTATGTCAGTTATTGAATAAGAACTTAGACCCTAATAAAGTATTTAGTAACTTTAAAGCAGTAGACGTACTACATCAATACAATAAGTATATATTAGCTGGTAAACCAGTTGAGGATATCAGATGGAATGTAAATCTAATAGATCCTGATATGGTAAAGAGTCTTAATAATAAGTACTTCTCTAACCACCCATTGGATCTAACTAGACTATAGTCCTCAACATTCTAGTACAAGGGCCACTATCGGTCCTTGTACTTTATTTTTTTTTCTTGAGGTGATACATATGCAGCTCACTTATGAATATATGGCTAGGATAGATTTTAACCATCGTGGCAGTAATGAATCGAAATCATATCCTATAGAGCAAGAGAATATAAAACAGATTATCATCAATAAAGAATATGATGATCTTAATATGCCGATTATAACGGTGACTATGAGTGTCGATACAAATATAGTTGACTTAATGATAAAAGACAATAAAGAATCAACTATGATATTGACTATTAATAAGAAGAATACTAATACACAGTCGACTACAAACATTGTAGAGGCCTATATAAAAGAAGAATGTACATATCTTATTGAGGGAGATATAAACCCCAATAAAGAATGGGATAATAAAGCACCAACCAAAGAAGAAGCTGAGAATAAAGATAAGTTTAGACTTATTCGTGTAGGGTTAGTATCCAAACGATTAGCTGATGCTTTACAGAAACCTGCAAACTTGACTGTATACAATTCTAATATGCAAGATATAGTTATGCAGTTATTAAATAATGGTATCCCATTACTGATGGAACCATTTGATTACAAAGACCCCATTCCTCAGTTGATATTATCCCCTAAAGAGTCTTTATCTAAGTCTATAGATTATTTAAATAATGTAAAAGTATTCTATGAGACTGGTTATAGATTCTTCATGGATTTTGATAATACATATTTGGTGTCTAAAGCTGGTAAATCTGTATTACGTAAGAATGATAGATACCCAACTATTAAGATTGATGTAAAGCCTTTAATGGGTGAAGATGGTATGGTTCGTGGTATTGAAACAAATGATACCGATAAAGTATATGATATGATTGTGCCTATGAATGACACCAATTTCAATAGTGATGACTTAATAGACAAATCCATGGAAGGCATTGCTGCTGTGGTTGATGCATCTAAACAAAAGCAAGAATCATTTTTAAAGAAACATAAAGGATTTGGTGGTATATTAGGAGCTTATAAGAATATCCTTAATATCATGGACAATATAAAAGTCTTCTCTGGGCAAGTACGTAATGTAGTACAAAATATCCATAGAACTACATATGAGATTAAGGGTAGAATGATTGAAATGAAAGAGCAGGTTGATGATTTTAAAACAACCACTCTAGATCTATATAATCAAACTAAAGCAACTATAGCATCTTTACCACAGGAAGCATTACAACAAATAGGACAAATAGATGATGTAAAGAATATATTAACTCAGATAAATGAAGCTAATGATAAGTATGGTAAATACATCAATAACTGTATACCTAACTTTGATGAATATGTAAAAGCATATACTGGTCAGATATATAATATCGAAGGAACTAAAAACTATGTAGGTGGTATTAAACCCATAAACTTCCAAGATAACTTAGGTGGGTTACAAACATCTTGTTGGAATTTTAAGAAAGATGCTGAGAAAACTGAAGCTACACATGATAAAGGCATGGCCAAGTTTTCTAGAGGGTTTGTAAGCTGGTCTCAAAATATAGGTAATGTATCTACAACGTTAATGGATTTACCTGATAAAGTTACATACTGTATTAACCCAAAAGCTCCAGTAGAATCTAGACAATATCAAGATGTAGATTTAAAACACTTAAAGAAATTTAGTGGTCCATTTCAAGAGATGTTTACTAGTGCTGATGCTTATGGTAAAGGAATTACAAAAGATACAGCGACTATGGATGCCTCAAACAAGCTAAATAGGAATGCTGGTGTAACGATAAAGGCATTTGTAGACAAGGCCCAGGGTATACCCACAGACTTTAGTAATAAATTGCTTGAGGGTGGCAATATGGTAATTAAGGACTTTAAGTCACAAGCCGAATCAGCTAAGCAAATGTTTATAGATAATAAGCAAATGTACAGACAACAATTCAATAGTATGCGTGATACATTTAATGTAATCAAGCAAGGTGCACAATTATCTATTGATAGTTTTAAAGACTTAGGCGATATAGGTTCTGATGGTGAATCCTTAGTAAGTATTGCTTTAGATACAGTAGAGACATTAGTTAAACAAAAGATTATTCGTTTACCTAATGATAATATCAATATCTTAAAGAATATTAAACATGCATTAGATTTACAAAAAACTACCATTACAGTTCATAAGCTAGAATTAGACAATGATATATTCAATATCAATATTAAATATATGATTAGTAATGAAACAGAAAAGGCTACACGTAGTGGTGAGTATATACTAGTTTCTAAACAAGAAGTATATGATAATAATGGCACTACATTTGTAGCTAATACAATTCTTACATTTCATAAACTCCCTTCTGGGAAAAAGAAAGAATAGACAAAAAGATCCCCATATAGGCATTGCCTATATGGGGTTTCTTTTATTTAGCAGGTTCTTGTTATTGATTACCATTACCTTGAGGTTGATTGTTTTGGTTATTACCATTATCACCCTCGTAGTATTTAACGTGTTGCTTAATAATTTTATAGAAATCAGAAGCAAAACGTTCAGCTGCAGCGATACGGATAGACATCAATGTAGCCACTGTGGAAGTTACACGTTTAGCATATTGTTGTACATTGTTATTACCGCTACTATTAGGTTTATTAGGGTTTTCATTAATCTTACCAGACAAAGAATCTTTACTATCTTGATTACCGATAATCTTTTGATTTTGTTGTTGGTTATTAGCTGCTGGTTGAGATGGTTGATTACCATTATTTGCTGGTGTTGGATTATTACCACCATTAGCGTCATCTTCTAAGAATAATTGATCATTGTATAAGAACGCAGATTCATTTGCTTTTTGTTGTTGGTTAGCTGTAGACAATTTAATCAAGTTGTCTACATCAGCTAAAGCTTTATTCTTATCAGATTCAAATAACTTAGTTAGGTTATCAATATTCAAGCAATATTCAGCTAATTCTTTCATATTCTTGATTTGGTAAGATATTACTTCTTTAGAACCATAGAAGAATGTCTTACATTTATCTTTGAAAGTTTCACCTTCAGCATTACCAACTAAAGAATTTTCTAATTCTTTAACAGCATCATCTACAGATTTAGAACCACTAGCAATAGCTTGAGTATCAGAAGTAATCTTAGAAGATAAGTTATTGATTAAGCCAGCGTTGCTAATATTAGCTTTAGCTTTATCATAGTCAAACATCTTAAGATCACTAATAGCTTTGAACTCTTTGTCCATTACTGCCATATTCTTTTGGATATACTCTTTAGAGATACCAGTGAACTTCTTGAACCAATCAGAAGATTTAGTGTAGATATTATTGATGAAGTCTTTAAGTTTACCTAAGAAGCCAGAGAACTTATCAGCTACTCCTTCATTGATTCGTTGAAGTTTATTTTCTACATCAATTTTCTTAGCAAATGTAGATGCTTCAAGAATACATGCTTCAAGATTTACAGATGTTTCGCTTAATTTGATCAGGTGTTCAATTTCAGCTAATCCATCTTTATCACTAGAAGTCAATGCTACAAGAGATGTAGCCAATTTAATATCAGAGTTTTTAGAAATAGCTTCTGGTGCTGTTAAGTAAATAGCTTTAAGTAAAGTTACACGATCAGATTCAATAGCTTTCTCAGCTAAGAAGATAGCGTTATTGTATTTATACAAATCAGTCAATGCCATTTCTTGTAATTGATGTAACAAAGCTTGTTCAAGCTTAGCTACTTCACGTACAGTATCAGCATTGATTTCACCCATCTTCATGGAATCCAATTTACCAAAGATATAGTCATATTCTTTGATAGCATTTTCTTTACCAGTCTTAAGATCAGTAAGCTTTTCTTTCTTATTAGTATCTAGCGTTTTTAATAATTCACTAGCATCTTCTAAAGTAACTTCACGAGTTTCAATAACAGGGTTTTCGACTTTCTCGATCAATTGCATATACGTCAAATGATCTTCTTTACCCATTACAG
>CALISH010000134.1 GCA_938041275.1 uncultured Solobacterium sp. | reverse complement strand
TTACCTATAAGTGATTTTCAGTTATAGGTAATTTGAATCCTTGGGATACAAGGAATCTAAAGGCCATAATAGCCTCATGATGGCTGACATTGTTTATGCCAGCATATCTGTCGGCTACTAGGTCCATAGCAGTTCTAATCTGCCAATTTAAATTGGCAGATCTTTCTGCTAATTGATTAGCGTAGTTTCCTACGCAACCTGGGTTTGCCATAGGAGTCACCTCCTTTCGGCATGTAGGATATGCTCCTACAAGTGTATGGTTATATTTAGATACAGCTACTATGAATAGTTGTATCTACCATACACAATTATAGTATATAACTATAATAATGAACTCTTACAAAAAATAATACATGGGTAAAGAAGAGCATCTTTACCCATGTATATAACACCATTAGACTTTAACTTTATCTAAGTCTATATCTATGGTGATGCCGTGCTTATTTAAATAAGCTTCAGCATTTTTGGCTTCGGCCAAGGTAACACAACTATTACCAGATACATAATCTATAATTATTTCTTGACAATAGTTGATCATCCAGCCAATATTAGCTGAACGCTCGGCCAAAGTATTATGGTAATTCATAATACAGCCTGCCATATGGAACACCTCCTTATGGCTTATGGGATTGCTCCCATAAGTGTATGGGTAAATTTAGATACAGCTAATTACTCTAGCTGTATCTACCATACACAATAATAGTATACAATCGTAAATATTAACTTTTACAAAAAAAATAATATACCCCATATAGGCATTGCCTATATGGGGCATATCTTTTATCTTATAATATATCTTGAAGAAGTAATGAATGAAACTCTCTTAAGATTCTTTCATTGAATGAGATATCAATTGCATTCTTATATTGCTCAGGTACATAGTCTAGATTAAACTGACTACAATTAGTTTTAAACTCATACTGAGAGAATATATTGAATGGCCTATAATATCCTATATCCAATTTACGTTCAATATAATCATTATATAATCCATGGAGCTGTTTAATAGCATTACGCTTATCTCTCTTATAGATATTGATTATATTATCAAAAGACTTCAATAGATATGGGATGTGTAAATCCACAACCCTATTAGGCATACCCTTAACTTCGAAATATGTCATAAGCATATCTCTAGTGAAGAAGATGCTCATATTATTTAGCTCTAAGTAATCATAGTATATAGACTTTGCCTTGAATGTTATGCCATCAAGTTCTGGGTATAATATACTAGGATTTATGATAAATATGGCATCGTTATGTATCTCCAGTAGGGATACTAAGGGAACTTCATTTTTTTCGAGAAAGGCTAACTTGGCTTTCTTAATCCCCTCAGCTAAGGTAGAACTGAGATGGTTGTCTCGTATGAAATTCCCCATAAAGTATTGTCTATTATATCTATCCATATGATAAACCATATCATATGTCTTATCATCAATCTTTCCATACTTATATAGAATACTAAGATTGGCTTTCTCAATATCGTACTCCACGATATTACTATCGATTACCATTCTTATATCTGATACGTAGTCTCGTCTGGCTAATACCTCATCATACAAGCTCATTAGTAAACATACTCCTTACTTGTACACCATATGTAGATGGCATACCTCTTAGAGGTTTATGCTCCGCTATTTGTTGTAATATTTGAGCGTATAGACCAGACGATTGATTGATACTAGGAAAGTCTAAGTTTTCCGCTGATTCGAAATAATCATATTCTTGTAACAGCTTTTGGTCTGTTACATCTCGGATATAGATTGGTTCGATACCCCATTCTTCTTTAAAGAAGTCTCCTATTACTTCAGCGATATTGTATAACCAGTCATTATACATATCAACTACTATGATAGCTGTATTGTTATTGATGACACATGTAGCAATCTCAAATAACTCTTTAAAAGCTTTTTGAGATTGATTCATTACACTATCGCCAAACATAAAATCATAGTCTTTTGTAGCTGGATCATAATTACGTAATGCATATATAATCTCAGCTACCCCTTCAAGAGACTCTAATCTAGTTATATGAATATCTTCTTTTAACTTAAAGAGATCTTCATATAATCTAGAAGTGATTGTGTCTGTAAAGATTAGTTTCATAATCTTAGCTCCTTACAAACATAGATGGCCTTGTACCACGTAGTGATGCTTCATACGTTGCTTTAGCAATACGATTAGCATCTTCAAAAGATAGTCTATCACCATATCTAGCCATAAGCATAGGTTGTTGGTTATATAAGACATTTTGAATGAATGCTTGAGATGCTTGGGCTCTACTGAATAAAGCAATAAAGTTCTCATAGGAAATATTATTGCTTCGCTGTAACCAAATCAATGCATCAAATCCAGCACCAATATCAGGATAAATAGCATATGCATCATCAGAATACCCTAAGTTCATATTCTCAATCGGAACTTTACTTTGGATCTTCTCATGGAAGAATGCCATTAAGACTTCAGGGATTAGATTGAAACTATCCCATTCATCTTTAGGGAAATATAGTAATACTTGCTTACCTGTAAGTAAACCTGTGGCTACAAGCAATGCACTGTTCAAAATGACAGTGTTATTAGATTGCAAGTAAGCCATATATTGGTCTCTAAATACTTGGTCTGCTACATTACCATTGTAGCGTTCTTGTGCATCCAAGTATTCTGCTACCAGTTCAAACGGCGGAAGATAGGCTGGGATAGTTAATATCCCACCACCATCCATAGGTTCATCTGTAATTGCAATGACTCTCGAAGGTCGTCCACTAGCTAATAAGTTATCTACCATAATAGTAGAGTTAGTTATAATAAATGGACTTGGAGCCTGTGGTGCATAATTCATTGAAACCTCCTAACTAGAAGTTTGCGTCAAACTTCTTATTACCATATTTTACTTTTTTGTGTTTGCCAGTTTTATTACCAACTACACGGGATTCTTGAGCCTCTGCTTCACGTTCAATACGTACAGCATCAATATCTTTGATAAGACGTTCGATGTCTTCTTTGATTGTTTCATATAGTTTCAAAGAGTTTACACGTACAGTATACATTACTGGACCATCTAATTCTTTGAATCCATCTTTTTCAAGGTCTATACATAAGAAGTCAGGTAAGATTTCTGTAAGCAACATTGGTTTGTTTTCTTCGCTCTTACCTTCGATTGCTGTTAATTTCTTAACTAAGTCTTTAAGCTCGTTATCTGCATAAGTTTCAATTTGACTCATGAAGTCATTGATTCGATCTTGTAATACTTGTTTGAAGTATTTGATGTCTGTCATATTCATTAACATTTTAGAATTCATATCTTCTTTAGTCTCCTTGTTTTCAACCTCTTTAGACTCTACTACTTTAGTGTTTTCCTCGTGTTTAGATTCTACAGGCTCAGTAAAGTCATAGATTTTACCATTTGTAGTGTCAACTACATTTACTGGTTTACCATCATGAGTAACCAATTTGATTGGTCGCTCAATAGTTGGTTCTTTCTTTTCTTCTGGATGAATTACTTTTACACCATTAGCTGTAACAATGATGCGTACCTTAGCATCATTCTTTTTCTTTTCTTCTTCAGCTTTATGTGCTTTACGTTCTTCTTCTTGCTTAAGAAGAGTCTTTAAGTATTCATCATTGTGCTCTCTAACTTTTTCAGTCTCGGTTTTCATATCATCAATAGCTTGACGATAATCATTAAGAACTACTTCATGTGGAGCCACAAATTCTTCTTTGCTTTCGTTAATTTGGTTAGTGAAACCCTCTTCAGTACTGAATACAGTTTTACCGCCAATTTTAATAGTACATCTTACACCCATGTCAATCCCCCTAGATGGTACATAAACAGATAGTTTATCTTTGCCTTTATATTGTTTGGCTTTACCTATACCACCACACTTCTTACACATAATCTTATTATATCCAGGAGTGTAGCCTAGCTCACCACCACATACTGCAGTGCTATGCCAGTCTATAGGCTTACGACAATATGCCGTATCTTTATCTAGAATATACATATCAGCATAGTCTAGTAATACAGGACCAAAGCCTTTACGAACACCCCAGTTCTTAAAGGCCTCAGTACCAAAGTCATCAATTATAAATCTTTTAGTTATTGCACGCATAATATCAAAGATATCTTCACGTACTGACCACAATTGGTTTAAGTTCTCTATAGGAACTACACGTTCGAAAGTACCTATAACACCATCATCCGTGGTATCAAAGCACTTACATACGAATGGTTTAAGATATTTCTGGTTAACAATCTCATTCGGATTATTAGTTCGTCCAGCAATATCTAAACCAATCTTAACTACGAAAGAATCATCAAACTGTGGTTGGAATACTACACGGTTAGTACCGGCATGTGCTAATATATAACCAAGTGGGTTTAGTATTCCTGCTAAGATTCTAAACTTATCTTTAAAGAATTTGATCTTAGGATTAGTAACTGTCATTTTAATTGATTTGATTGTTTCTGCATCGAATAAGTCCTCAACCATAGGACCTTGTAGATCATCGAAAGCTCTCTCTAATGGTACAGTATAAGCTAATGACCTATACATCGCATCTAGATGTATCTTTCTTACGTCTACATTACTATTTGTCAGATTGAGTCTTACATCATCAGCTAATGTGCTTGCTACTATCATATGTGCCTCCTAATTCTGGAGATAGATATGCTTTGATTGCATCGTTAGCTTGCATATTCAATTCAACTTGATGCTTAGCAATGGAATCCATAGATTTACCATTGTAAGTATCAAATTCAGGATCTTTTAGACAAGACCCTTTAGGTAATTCTTGACCGATAGCTAGGAATTGTTCTAGAATAGAGTTCTCAAAGTTGACTCTATCTTTATTATAATCATATCCAGCTAGCTTGCCAGTCTCTTCTAAATAGATATAATTATTCATCATATCTTTGAATTGCTCATCATCTTCATATTCTTCAAGTAAGTCAGATACTTGACCGATACGAGTCTTGTGTTTATAACTACTTAATGCTTCTTGGAATGGAGCACGTTTATAATACCCAGCATTCTCAGACAAATCTGTAGGTCTACGATGAGCTTTTTCTAGCATTTCTGCTCTAGCAATACAAGCTTCGAAGTTCTTATTATCGACTTCTTTATCGCCAGTTGCTTTATAGTTACTGAATGCTGTAGCCCATGGATAGAAGTTAGTGCTCATCATAATAGGTTGGCCATTTCTACTTTGGAATGCAGACCATTCAGGTGCTGGACGTACAGGAATAACCGCATCACGGAAACGTTGGTTCTTCATACGCCAGTTATAGAGTCGTAATTCTTTTTCATTGAAATCGATACGACGTTTTTGTGTTAACATATCCCAATCAGGATATTCCCAATCTTCCATTTTACGAAGCTTTCTTGAAGATTCTGTTTGGAGTCTTGGGTCATAGATATATTGATGAATCAAACCATATGGATCTTCTTCATCATATACTTTAGAAGCTTCTTCTTCATTAACTTGGTTTGTTACCATATATGATGCAACCCACATACTTTTCCACCAAGCCATTTTATCTTCATGGAACTTACGAGCGTTCTCATGTTTGGATTCATATTCTTCTTTGGCGAATCGTGCAGATTCCTTATTGAAGAGATATGCTTCTGCCGGAGTTAATACATTAGTATTAGGAATGAAATGTCTAAGCATATCATTTTGCTGTACTTGTGCTTTAACTTCATCCATTGGGAATGTCCATCCCAATCTATTACCTCGAGCTTGCCAAGATCGACGCAATGCACGACGTTCAAACTCTTCACGACGTTGATTGTATTGGTCAATCAAATAGTTAGCATACAATAAGTTTTGCTCATCACACCAAGCTGGATCATTTGGTCTTGGTGTAGGTAAGTTTGCTTGCATCTTAGCAATACCACGGTCACAAGATCCGATACTATCCATTAATAGATTATAAGTATCTTGGTCATATCTTGCACTGTTTACTTGCTTAACGTAGATAGTGCGTTTATCTACTAATAACTGTAACTTATCAAACAAAGCTTGTTTGTTTTGCTCCCAGTTATAGCGTTTAAGCCATTCATCATACTTTGCTTTATAATCATTGATTTCTTTAACTTTAGAGTCACGTTGCTCTTTAGTAAGATTAGGATTATTAAGCATATCTGCAACAGCTTTATCACTAGGTGGAGCTTCCATGTATCCTACATCATATACAGGAACATAGAATTTGTCCACTAAGATATTAAGACTACTAGAGTCTTTATGCGTAACCATAACTTGCCAGTTAGGGTTTACAGGATAACCTGCTAATGGGTGACCACCAACAGTAGTCATCAATTCCCAATTACGACGTTGATCTTCATAAGCCATCATTTGTGCATTTACCATCTGCCCTTGATATTGCATACCTAATTGCTGTTGAGCGGCAGATGTAGTATTAGAAGTGATATTAGGTAAACCAGCACCATGGAAATATGTACGGTGTGGGCTACTAATAATACGTTGTCCTTTAGGGAGTTGTGGGAATACACCCTCAGTAGGGTCTTGACCACGGGATAATAATAGGTCTTCGTATAATTCCAATACGAATTCTTGTTCCAAATCAGCACGATCTGGATAAGCATTTAGAAATGATAGTACGTCTTCATATGTATTTTCTGGTTTCCATGGTACATTATGAGGAATACCGCAAACCATATCATTAAGACGATTGATATACATATTTCTAATATGGATATCGTTTTCAATTTCTTCTGGACGGTTAGCAAAACCTAACCATTTCTTAGCATCATATACATCAGGGAGCATATCTGCTAAATGTAGACTGTCATCTTTAGGTATATTTTTTAGTTCATCATACACCTTGTCTGTCATTTCTTGAGCTACTTGTTCAAGCATAGCATCAAAATCAACTTCACCAGCTGTAATTAGAGTCTGGATATCCTTGTATCCTTTCTCGTGTGCTAGTTGTTGTAGTCTATTAAGTAATACTGGTGTAGAAGCTAATGCTTCAGCTTTAGCTGCTTCTTGCCATGTCATTTCAGTTGGAGTGTTTAAAGACTCTACTGATACACCACGTCTAGCTGCAATCTCTTCTGGGGTACTATTACGGCCAGATGGTCTATGCCATCCACCAACTTCTGGTTTAGAATAAGTTGACATTGGTGGGATAAATGAATTCATACCACTCATCGGTGGTTGATTATTAAACCCATAGTTCAATGGCACTGCTGTTTCAAAATCAAATCTTGGTGCATTACCCATAGCCATATTTTGAGAGATACCAACTTGTGGTGGTGGCTGCATCATTTGCATTTGTTGAGCCATCATAGCATCTTGTTGTGCTTGGGCTTCATAGATTTTATAAAGTGGTACAGCATCTTGGAAATCATAATGCACTGTAGGGTCAACGCCTCTATCTTGCATTTGTTTATCTGCTATACTTTGATTTACCATTTGTGACATATCAGACCAAGACATTCTTCCTTGAGGTTGAGGTGCTTGTTGTTGTGGCATAGGTTGTTGATATTGCATTTGAGGTTGAGTCATTTGCATTTGTTGTACTGGCTGTTGCCATTGTGGTTGCTGTACTTGTTGTTGCATACCATACCATACGCCTGCTGGAACTGTTTGAGTTTGTTGCATTACAGGTTGCGGATGTTGCCATTGTTGCTGTGGCATAGGTTGTGGTTGTATAGGTTGTTGTACGTGATCATGTCCACACCCACAGTTTTGACTGTGTTGGTGTTGCACTGGGTGACCACCATTCATCATCTCACCAAGAGATGGTACATGTTGACCTTGGGCTTGCATTTGAAGCATTTGATTAGTCAACTGATTGAAAGCTTCAGCATTCGCATTAATGAATGTTAATTCTTCTGGTGTAAAGCTACTTGGATTAGCAATATTAGCTTGCACCTTTTGTTGTGGTTGTTCCGCAGGTTTAGGTGGTTCTATAACCACCTCTTCTTCTTTCGCCTCACCTGCCAATGAGATGAACATCGATTTTGATTTATATACTTCACCTTTAAGTGCAGCAAGTTCTTTCTTAAGCTCTTCAATCTTGTCTGCATTATCAAAAGTTTCTTGTATATACTTTTCTCCATGTTTCATTAGCTCTCTATTCTTTGCTTTAAGAGCTTCAATCTTATTGGTGATAACTTCACATTGGAAGCTTGTAGTATCTACAGTTGGTGTAGGTACTTGTTGTACAGGCGTAACTTGTGCCTGTTGTTGTCTGTTGCGCGTCCGCAACGCATCAAAATACATTTTAATTTCTCCTTTTGCTTCTTCTTTAAACATTTGAGGATTACCCTCTGAATTTGAAATGGATATGAACTGTTCATCCATGCTAGGCGAGGCTTCATACTCTTCTCTTGTGATAGTTTGTATTCCCATCTGTCCATGGGGTATATAATAACTATCAATACTGAACTTATCCATAGACTTTCTCCTTTCTTGACGGAAAATAAAACATCAGCCAAAAGAATAGCTGTTCAATATCACAGCTATAATATACATCTATAAATTAAGTTCATCTGTCATTTCCAAGGGGTAGTTAGCACACTGAGCTATAAGTGCCCAGTGTGCTATAAAAATGTATTAGTCTTCAGGGATACTGTCTAAATAAATTGCTTTAGGTTTAATCATTCTTTGGTGCCTCGATAACATCATACTCTGAATCTGCGTTTTCTTCAACTGGTTCTTCTTCTGGTGGATTAACGATATCCATTAGAGTTTTCTTAAACAAGTTTACTAGTTCTTTACTATCTAGCTGATATCTATTATTGAAGAACATGTCTCCAAATAATACAATACCATTATAACCATATCTAACTCTAGCCATAACACCTTGCACTAGCTCTTCATTGATTTGAGCCTTATCAGTGCTAGCAATTAACTCAGCCATAGTTTTCTTAATGAAATCTGGATTAGTTAATTCCATAGGGTTAGCATCTTCAGCATATGGTTCCATTACGATATTAGTTACATTAGAAGTGTCTGTAATCAATATTCTAAATCTACCATTTACATATACATATGCAACTAGTTTATCATTAACCACTTCAAAGTATGGGGAAGTGATTTCGACAACTTCATCAAATACTGTATTGATAGATAGCTTTAATAATGTAGAGAATTGCTTATTAACTTCTTCGATAGTAAGATCAGTTACAAATAAGTATTGTAATTGATTAGCTATAACTAAGTTAGTTCTTCCATCATCTGCATGGTAAGTAAGAAACTCAGTCTTACCTTTTTTGTAATCTTCAATAGCTTCTTCAGTAGTAGAACCCTTACCACTGTAGTTGTTCATTAGAATGAATTCAATGTTTAATTCTTTCATCTTTAATTACCTCCTATAAGAAAAGATTGTTTCTTATATGTGATACCTGAAGTAAAAAGTTACCCATATAGGTCAATGACCTATATGGGATTTTGTTTAGATTCGATACAAGATTACTGCATTCATAATGATCATAATAACGATCAATACATATAAAATTCTTAAGTCTACAGTTATTGGTTTAATAGGTTCAGCTTCAAGAGGTTCTGTTGTAGTTAAGATACCTTTAAGTTGTTCAGCTTTATCTTCTAATTGAGATTTTACATTACTATCATATTTATCAATATGATTAACTAATGTAGCAGCCATAGTATCAACTTTAGTTGAGATTTCGCTATCTAATTCAGTAAATTCATCCAATTTAGATGCTTGCTTTTCAATCAACTTACAGCTGTCTTTTTGTTTTTCTTCTAGAATAGCCATTTTAGTTTTAATATCATTTAACTCTTCTAGCAATTGTTCAGAATTAGCCACACATTGCATAATGTCTTGATTATTTTTAATCATAGTAGCTAATAACTGTTCACGTACTTCAGCAACTGTGAACCGGTCACCGCTTACTGGTTTCTTTTTAGTATCTTCTTTTGATTTAGCCATATTTCTTTCTCCTCGGTTATATGTATTTTATAAATGAGCTAAGTATGAGCATACTATATTATGATAGTGTTTCTCATAGATTATTATATTTGAAGCTAAATATCTTCGATATTCTACTAAAATCTGGATATGGATATCTTTCAGTTATAATAGGCATATTGGCTTCTATACGTCTACCGTATACACCAGTGCTATTACTATTGTATAGTAATTGCCTAGTGTAGTTATCTATATAATTATTGGCTTTATGTAAATCATCAGCTAAATCAAAGTACTCTTTAAACGATATAAATTCTTGATTATAGCTATTAGAGTTCAAGAAGTTATTGTATGCTTTCTTAATATGCATTAGTTTTCTTGTATCTATATGGCCATTGATATGAAAGATTCTAATATTTACCCAATCAGGTATATTAGATATGACTGCTAATATGTGATGGTAAAGACTTTGATTTGCTACAGGTGTGCCAGATGAGTTATACATAATACCATTCTCATCCATATGTCTTAACCAGCCAGGTAACCAGTCACGAAGAGCACATACACTAATCTTACTATCACTGAAGATATTAAATGTAGTGAATGTACACATTTGTCTTCCAGTTGTAATATTTTCTATATACATGAATGCTAAAAGAAGACCATATAATTCCCCGTAATTATTAGTAGTCTTACGTATATACTGATACGTTGGCTCTAGCATCCAGAATTTACCACATCTATCAAGATATTGCATCTGTTCAGAATAGAATAATGGTAGACATCCTGCTACTACATCATTATTCTGTCTAGTGTGACTCTTCTTGTTAACCGATGCATCTGTAAATAAGTTCAAAGTTCTTGGGTCGTAAATATCAAACACTTTATCTTACACCACCTTTAGTGTGATACAAAAATATCCAGTAAGGCCAATATCAACCTTACTGGATAGTTATTATAAGAATCAATAGTTATTTATGTTTAGTGACAATCTTAATACCATTGCTTTGTAAGTTTTCTAATAAACCCACTAATTCAGCTGCTTCTTTAGAGAATGTATTTTGTTTGGTTACTTCCTTAATGAATTTAACTTTTGAATCATCAACAAGAACGGCTTTAGTGAACGTAGCATCATCTGGAACTAAGTTCTTATCACAGATGTCACCAATTGCTACTAAAGAATCTGCACAGTTAGCGCATTCCATATAATGAGCCAAATCATTCGCTGCAATTACAACTAACTTTTCGCCACTGTCTTGAGTATACTCAACGACAGGAATCATAGTAGCATCGAATTTCAATGCAGAGTCTAAAGATTCCACGGCTTCAGTTACTGTAATAGCTTTTGCTTTAATTTCGTCTTCTTGCAAGGTATTAAAATGACCTAAATCATATTGCATAGATAATTCTTGTAATACGTCAAAGTCTTTCATGTTTAATCCTTTCTCTGGATATAAATTCTATATCCAATTAATAACGTGTTCTAGGATTTAAAGTGTTAATTATCTCTTGCTTACGTTTCTTCAATAATTCAAGTATGAATTCTTTTCTAGGTAAGTCATAAGCACCACTATCATCGATATACATATACTTAGTTTTCAATAACTCTTGGCTCTTAGCATGATCATATGAAGCTGTAGCTTTCTCAATCTCATGTAAGTTTTCCAATTGGTCTATTGTAAAGTATGGTTCATACATCTCTACAAATTTCTTATATTCCCCGTAAACATGAGTTGTCGGGATAAATAAGTAGTTATTGTGTACTAATTCATGCACTGTCTCTGATAATGGTATTAAACCAACCATTCCATTATAATGAATCCACATAACTTCTTTAGCAATAGTTTCTTCATCAAACTCTTGTCCAGAAGCTTGCTGTTTACGATATACTACCATACAAATGTCGTATAACGTTATAGGATCATGATGGATATGAATCTTAATACTTGTATTGTCTCTATTAGATACGTTCTTATAGAAAGAGCAAGTATCCATATTGAAAGAAAGACGTAAGTATTGAATAAGTTCTCTATATTCAATACTATTACGTACATTCTTTTCAATTTGCTTAATAAATTTATCAAATTCTTTTGGATCATTCAATTCCCAGTCTTGTAAATCATACTGAGGTACATAATCCATCTTTAGAATAGATTTGTCTACGGTAGAAACCTGATTAAGCATATTTGGGTTTCTCACTATAAACCACCTCCTTTTGGTGTGAGCTTATAGTGATGTTCTCCAAGGCCTATAAATGGTCCTTAGCATCCACACTAGGAACTGGTGGAATATCCGGAGACGGAGTACTTGGTTCATTTTCATGTGGTGTAGTTTCTGTATTTCCATCCATAGGTGGCAATGGTGGTATTTCAGGGATATCTCCACCCATAGTATTACCAGTGTTATTACCTTTTGTAGGCGGTAATGGTGGTATTTCAGGGATATCGCCTATATTATCTTCATTTGTAGGAACTGTAGGTACAGTATGATGTTTTTCTTCAGGTAATGGTGGTAATTCAGGGGTATCATCACTAATATCATTATGAGTATTACCAGAAGATGGTGGGTTAGCTGGAGATGGAGTACCTGCATTAGGGGCTGGTACATTATTTTTTTCTTCTTCAACTACAGCTGGTTTAGCATCTTCAAGAATTCTATCAATATCACCTAAACGGAAGAATTGGTAATCTCCTTTATAATATTGGTAATGCTCAGTGGAGAAGTAATTACGTACTAATGCACGTTGTTTATAATAGTCTCCGCTAAGCTTACTTGCTACAGATGCATCAGATTCAGTAGCATCATTAATAATTGATGCTACTAAAGCATCATCAATGGATACAAACCCATTATCCATAGCTAGCTTATTATATTTAGCTTTAAGATTAGTCATAAGAATAAGCATAATCTTAGATCTACGTTCTTTTTCAGTTACACTATTCATATCATCTACTGTTGGTGGAATCAATGTGAATTTACCATCAGCATCTAATCCTTGAATGTAACCAATACCGACATCAGCTAAACTAGTTACATCCAACCAAATAGCTTCGTCACCAAAGTTGCTTCTTACCTCATCTAGGGTAAGAGTTGTTTCTGTTAAGAATACGACTTTTTGTTTATAAATCTGTGCGTATTTTCTCATCAGTCTAAGTCCTCCAATACTTCTTCTACTTCACTACCATTAGCTAGCTTTGCATTATAAATCTCTGTACGTATCTTACTATCTAAATACTTCTCAAAATAGTCTATATTTTCAATATTTTTGTATATATTTTTTAATATAGTCTTCCCAATTGTATCTTTATTGATAAGAATAGAACGGTATGATATTGCTAATTCGCAAATATACGATATCTCCTGGGTATCCCCACTGGAAGATGTAGATAATTGCTTGTAGATGCAATTCTTGGCTAATGTAGATAGAATTAATAAATCATTTAATCTAATGTCCATTAGTCTGACTTGCAGATATATCATCGAAGGGTCTAATATCCAATCTGTATCGTCTCTACCAACCATATAGTTTTTGGATATGTCTTCTATGTCTGGTATATTAAAATATAATATGCCATCTTCTTCTACAGGATCTAAAGTATTTACATATCCACGTAAACGAATGAACTCATATATCCCTTCAATTGTATCTTCTTCTACTACACCAAAATATGTGGCTAGTCTATATAAGATGGAGTCTTCATTCTGTATACGAATATCAGTAATGATATCTATATACTCTTTAAGATTCAAAGAGATTAAGTTATCCGATACTTGGTATAACTGTAAATACATCTTCTGCTCTTTGTTTATTGTCTCTCCATCTACAGCGAATAAGAAGTGATAGTTTTCTGCAGAAGCTACTGGATATTTCTCTGGTAAGTCTGGAAAGAATAGCAAGGATACTGTTTGACTCGTAGTTTCAATATCTTCCGTGATTAATCTATTCTTCTCCTTGGTGGACATTAAGTCCTGTATCTTCTTTAGTATCTTCATCTTGTTCAAGTCTTTCTAAGAATACTTTAACGATTTCATTATTAATATCTTCTTTAGTTCTAAACTCAATTTTAGATGATTCAATATTCATTCTTTGGATATCTACGATTATATCAGTCTCTTTGTTTTCTAAACATTGTGATTCATCTAATAAAGATCTAGCTAAGATATCATTTGCTATATCAAGCATACGATATTGACCATCATTAATTTCATCATTACGGTCAGTTTGTTCTTTAGCCCTAGCTTCGATAGTTTCTTTTAGTACACTAGTATCTTTGTAATGCATCTTAAAGATTAAGTCTGCTTTAGGTAATAAGAATCCATCAGCTAATTTCTTTACCATTTCTTTCATAATAGCAAAGTCCATGCTTTGGGATTCTTTATACTTAACTGAACTCAAATATCCACTAGGCATATTCTTCATCTTCTCTACTACACGTTTAGCTAATTGGTAATAGATATTTGAATAGTGATATCTGTCCATAATGATAATATAGTTAGCATTAAAGAATGCACGGATATTATATAACCCTTGTTTAGTATTAAACGTAGTGAAGATATCTGTAATGAATAATGCAGTCTCTGCTAATGGACTAATCTTGTGTTCTACATTATCTTCAGATTTGTATAGCTTACTAGATTTGAAATAGTCTACTAGATTATGACTAGATGGACTACCATAATTAGGGAATTGAAATAATACTACTTTGCTTGTAATATTCTTTTCTATATAATCCATTAATAGATTAGCTTGAGTATTCTTGAAACTTCCATCTACTCCTTCGAATACAATAATCATTGGTTTATCTAATTCTATTTTATCTAGAATCTCATAATCAAATTGCATAATTAGAATATCCTTTCTTTGTGTAGAATAATTTTTGCTTATATAATAATTAGTTGCTACAGAGACGAACTAACTAGTTCCAATAGAGAGAATAGTATCTTCTGTTTGGATAGTATAAATTCTAGTTGCTACAGAGACAAACTGTTTACCCCTATAGTTATATAATTTAAATGCGTAAGCACAAAGTAAAAAATAGATCATGATACTACTTAAGATAATTAGATAAGGTGGACTAGGAGAGGGAGCAGCCTTAGAAGCTGCGACTCGACGTAAGTCCACCCTTATATAATTTCCTAAGTATTATGATACTCTACAAAATAGAAGTAGTTTGTTTATCTCCTGAGTAGAGTATATACACTTTCTTTCTATAGAGAGTTTTATTTTATCTTCTATATAGAAAAATTATCTCAGATAGAATATATTATTCTATCTGAGTTTCTTTGTAATAATTTTATATACAGTAGCTACTTTTATATACTATAG
>CALISH010000133.1 GCA_938041275.1 uncultured Solobacterium sp. | reverse complement strand
GACCTGTTTCCGAGAACGTACAAGGGTAAAAAACGGTGTGTTTTGTGGTAAAAACACGCGTTGATAAATTTTCGCAAACGACCGCGAAAATCTGACATCAATCTGGAGCAATCGAGCCATGTGGAAACGGTGGTTTTAATGACTAGAAATTAGGTTAAAGCCACAGTGCTATTATTGGTTAAATATAACGGAGTAATTCTTAACCTTTAGAATAATAAAGAGTCTTTTTCGCGGAGGAAAAATAATGTTAAAAGTTGTAAAACCGGAATTAGAAGACTTGTGGTTCAGAGAGTCAATGATGGCAGATATAGAAACGATGTCATATAATAATGCATGGGGAGGAACAATTCCTTTTCCGAAAGAAGACTGGGAAGAATGGTATACATTATGGGTAAGAAACTCAGGTCAGGAAAGATACTATCGTTATTTAAAAGATGATGCCAATAAAGTCTTCGTGGGTGAAATTTTATATCATTTTGATAAGCTACGTAATATCTACTTATGTGATGTAATTATAAAAGCTGAATTTAGGAGACGAGGATTTGGTACGCAAGGTATTCAACTTCTTTGTGAAGCAGCAAAAGCAAATGGAGTAAAAGTTCTCTATGATGATATAGGTGCTGATAATCCTTCGACTCATTTATTTTTAAAAAACGGTTTTTCAATTGAGTTTCAAAATGATGAGATTGTGATGGTAAAGACAGTATTATAAATTTTAATTTAATACAGATAGCTTATTTCATCATAAGAAGAGCTCAATATATAAAATATTTTTCTAAATGTAGGTGTCAATTCTATTCTCGTCATTTATGTAGAGAATATCGTATTACTGACAAAAGAAGAGAAGGCAAGGGTATACAGTAGAAAATGAATAAATTAGTTACAACAGATACAGTTGATACACAATACAAAAATCCAGATAAACTAAATATCCGTATTCGATTACACAAACTTTATTCTACAAATAAAGAAGGTTTTAATAATTGGATTGTAAAGCATTATAACATTAAGAAGGAATCTTCAATTTTAGAACTTGGTTGTGGTACAGGTATTACTTGGAAGGAACATACGCATTTACTTCAGGATTGTAAAGAGGTTTATTTTACGGATTTATTTGAAGGCATGATTAAAGAAGCTAGATCTAATATTGGAGAACATTCAAATATTCATTATGAGGTTGTGAATGCAGAAGAGTTACCATATGAAGATGAAAGATTTGATATCGTTATCGCAAATATGATGCTGTATCATATCCCTAATTTGGATAAGGCTTTATCAGAAATCAGAAGAGTATTAAAAAAGGATGGGATATTCTATTGTGCTACGTATGGTGAAAATGGTGTTGAATCATTCATTAACCAGATGTTAAACGTTCAAACAGAACGTCAACATACATTTACCTTACAAAATGGCAAAGATATACTTGAACATTGGTTTCCAAGTGTAGAAAAGTTGGAGTATGTAGATAAGTTACGCATTAGCGATCGTTCTGATTTAGTGGAATATATTCAATCCTTTAAAGAAATGAACGATTGGCAAAATTATTCGGAAGAAGAGTTATATAGACTGATTTCCAACTATGAAAAACAAGGTATTATAGAAATTCCAAAAGAATATGGAATGTTTGTATCGAGAAAATAAGGAGATAGAGTAAATATGTTCTATCATGCATCGCAGATTGAAGGTATAACAACTTTAGAACCACGTGTTTCTAACCACGATATTCCTTTAGTGTATTTTTCTACAAAAAGAGAAAATGTACTTGTTTATTTAAGCAATGCAATAGAAAAGTATTGTAAAGATAGTGGCTTTATCTATGATGGTAAATGGCAAAAATGGGGGCCTTACGGATTTGATGAAGATGGTCGTCTAAGACTAGAAGAATATTATCCGAATGCATTAATTAATACGTATAAAGGTGTTTCTGGATATATCTATTCTGCAAAAGATGTAAAAGACTTTGGATATAAACTTGATATTCCAGATGCAATAGCAAGTTCTGAAGAAGTGGATGTAATAAATGTAGAATATATACCAGATGCATATGAAGCAATCTTACAAGCAGAAAAAGATGGATTGATTACAGTTCTTCGCTATGAGGATCTATCAGAAAAACGTAAGAAGAGAATTTTAGAAATTATTAAAGAAGAATATGAAAAATCAACCAATCATTCCGATTACAGTCACTTCCTTATAGGAAACTTTCCAGATATTTCAAAGAACAAGTAGTATGAACGCTGATTGAATTTACGTTGCTTTGGGAACTATATTATCATTTGAGTGATAATATAGTTGACTTATACAATTTAATATAAGGAGAAAGATGAAGAAGTTTTATTTTATTTCAGGCTTAGGTAGTACAAAAGAATCAATTCAAGAATTTGAAAAAGAGATGAATCAGTTCGGTTATGAAGTACAGTTTATTGATATACCAGGACAGTATTCAAACCGAGATGTGAAGATCCAGAGTGAACAAGATTTGATAGAATGGTTAACAAGTGAGATACCCGTTGAATCTAATGTGATTGCTTTTTCGATGGGTGCTGATATAGCAATTCGTTATCATTCTTTCTTACAAGCAAGAAAACTAATCATCTTAGATGGAGGTATCATCGATTATGATTTGATGAATATTACTCTTGAAGAAGATATTGCGATGACAAAATCTTATATTAAAGAAAATCAGTTAGATATGAATGCGGAAACGATATCTAAACTAACGAGCTTACTTCGAGAACATTATATTGATATCTTCCATGCTGGTTTGAATACAGAAATATTATTACTGTTATCGAATCATCCTGAGCTTGTATATAAATATAAAAAGAATAAAATTGAAGCTAACCACGACAGTATAAATCATATCAAAATTCAATTTATAAAAGATACAAGTCATGAAATATACGTTGAAAAGCCAAAGGAAGTTGTTAATTCAATCATGGCTTGGCTACAGAGAACAAATGATTAAACGAATCCATGATATGATTCAAAACCAAAGTTCAATGCCTTTATTCTGATGAAGAAAGAATAAAGGTTTTTTTAAGTTTGAGCATATTAACAAAGAATTTAAATTAGTAGGTCTATAATCGGTGGTAGTGAGGTATTCAAATATGAATAAGAAAGTAAAAAATATTATTATTGGTTTTGGTAAGGCTGGTAAAACACTAGCAAATTACTTAGGTAATAAAGGTGAACAAACAATATTAGTAGAGAAGTCACCTAATATGTATGGAGGTACATGTATTAATGTTGGATGTATTCCTTCTAAGTTTTTAGCAACTGCAGCTGATCGTAGAAGTTACAGTCAAGTAAACGATGAAGAATACTATCAGAATGCAGTTATCAATAAGAAAGCATTGATTGCCAAACTAAATAAGGCAAACTATGACAAGGTTGTGATGAATAGTAACGTCGAAGTTATTGATGGACTTGCTTCATTCAAGGATGAACATACAGTCAATATACAGATGGCAAATGGAGTAGAGGAAGTATCTGCAGAACGTATCTTTATCAATACAGGTGCTAAGCCATTTATTCCTTCTGTAGAAGGCTTAGAAGTAGGTAAGAGAATTCATACGAGTGAAACACTAATGAATCTCGAGGATTTTCCTAAGACTTTAACAATCTTGGGTAGTGGTTTTATCGGTCTAGAATTTGCGGCTACATATGCAAAGTTTGGTACAAAGGTTACAGTCATTGATAAAGCAGAAAAGTTACTTGCTAGAGAAGATGACGATGTAGCAAACGCTGTATTTGAATCCTATAAGTCATTAGGTGTTGAATTTATCTTTGGTGCAGACACAAAGCATGTTGAACAAGATGAAAATACAGTCACTTTATCTTATGAAGTAAATGGAGAAACTGGCAAGATTTCTTCAGATGTATTACTTGTTGCGACAGGTAGAACTCCAAACACAAAAGAACTCAATTTAGAAAATGCAGGTGTTGAAGTTTCAAAACGTGGATTTGTGAATGTGAATGAACACTTACAAACAAATAAACCACATATCTTTGCGATGGGTGATGTAAATGGTGGACTACAGTTTACTTACATTTCTTTAGATGACTATCGTATTGTAAAGAGCTATTTAGATGGTAATGGTGCTTATACAAGAAATGATAGACAGCCAATTGCATTCTCAGCATTTTTGCATCCAACATATTCGAGAGTTGGTTTAAGCGAGAAGGAAGCTCGTCAGGCTGGATATAACATCAAGGTAGCCACATTACCGGTTACTGCAATTCCAAAGGCTAAGATCCTTGGCAATCAAACTGGTATTTATAAGGCGATTATTGACGCAGATACAAATCAAATTTTAGGTACTGTATTATTTGGTGAAGAATCACATGAAGTAATCAATATCGTCGTAACTGCAATGATTGCAAAGCAACCATATACAGCACTCGCTAATCAGATCTTCACACACCCAACAATGGCAGAAGCCTTAAATGATTTGTTTGGCTTAATTAAATAACAGTAGTATCTAGGCTATGTCAGAACAGTTTTTGACAATAGCCTTTTATTATGGATTGAAGAAATATTGATTACTTAAACTATCAACTCTATATCATAACTTCTTTTTGTGCTTTACTTATTGTATAATAATGCACAAAGGGAAGATATATGAAAACTGACTTGATCAAGAATATTATTAAAGAGAATAATGGAATTATTACAGCAAGGGAAATAAAAAGTCATAATATTGATTCGTGGTATCTTACAGATATGATACGTAAAGGAGAACTTGAGAGAGTATCGCGTGGAATATATTTTGATCCGACGTTTAATAATTTTGATGAACTATTTTTTTTACAAAAACAGTATGGAAAATGTATATATTCTTATCAGACCGCATTGTTATTACATGGATTGACTGATAGAAATCCATTTATTAATGAAGTGACTGTATATCAAGGATATAATGCTTGGAGGTTTAAAAATAAAGTCAATGTGCATCAGATAAAGAAGGATTGGTATCAAATAGGCATAACGTATGTTGATACAATTATGGGAAATACTGTTACTGTTTATGATATGGAACGTACGATTTGTGATATTGTCCGTGATAGGAAAAAACAAGATCCGGAGATATTTTCAAAAGCATGGAATTTATATTTAAAAAAACAAAATAAAAATATTTGGAGACTTAGGGAATATGCTGAAATTTTCGGTATATCTAATCAGATAGAGGATATACTGGAGATTATTTATAATGAATAAATGTAGTATTGTTAACAAACTTAGAATTAGAGCTAGTGAGTTAAATGTAAGTTTTAATGATGTATTGAGTCAGTTTTTTTACGATGAATTTCTTAAACTTCTTTCAATGAGTAAGTATAATGAGAATTTTCTGCTAAAAGGAGGTATGTTAGTAGCGTATAAGATTGGGCTACAAAATAGGTCTACACGAGATATTGATTTTTTAATTAATGGGTTAGATTTAAATATAGAAAATATGAGAAATATCATTTCGGATATTGTTTCAATGCATACAAATGAAGTGTGGTACGAATTAATCGGCAATTGGGAGTTAATACGATTAGATGATATATACGGAGGTGCACGATTCCATTTAATTGGTCATGTTTCAAATATACGTCTTCCTTTTACGCTAGATATTGCTACTGGTGACCCAATATATCCAATTCCTAAAAAAGAAAAATATAGAACTTTACTAGGAAATTGTATTTACCTTTATTCTGGGGTATTCTCATTGGTGTAATCGTTGCTTATGTTGTTCGCAAATTTATGGAGTATACAGACCTTCAAAAGAGTGGATTTATTACAGTCTTTATCATTGCGGTTGTACTATTATCTTTCTCGATTAGTGAACTGTTGAATGGTAATGGATACCTAACGGTATATATTCTTGGATTGATATTAGGAAATCAAGTTTTTATCGCAAAGAAAGAGGTGACATTCTTCTTTGATGGTGTATCTAACATTATGAATATCCTGTTGTTCTTTATTTTGGGATTACTTGCGACACCTGCACATATCTTGACGAACTTATTCTTTGCGATTGTCATTGCAATTGTACTCATCTTTATTGTTAGACCAATCGTAGTGTTTGGACTGATGTTAACATTTGATTTGAAGCTCAATCAAAAGTGGTTAGTATCTTGGGGAGGGCTTCGTGGAGCAGCTGCGATTGCCTTTGCAATTATGGTAGTAAATCAGTATAAAACAAGTCCTGTGGATATCTTCCATATTGTCTTTGGTGTCTGCTTACTATCATCACTCATACAAGGCTCCTCTATGAAGCGGGTAACAGAAAAGTTACATATGATTGATCCTCGTAATGAAGTATTAAGAACATTTAATTACTATGTTGGAAAAGGGAATATTACATTTGTAAAATCAGTAGTAGATGAGGGTGGTATTCTCGCACATCGTCAGATAAAGGATATTTCTTTAGATAAGCACTTAATTATTGCAAAGGTAATTCGTGATGATAAGCCATTAGTTCCTAATGGAAGTCTTGTTCTAAAACCCAATGATGTTATTGTTTGGAGCGGTGAAGAATATTTTGATCCAAACGGACAAGATCTCATAGAATTTACAGTGACAGAACATCATGCATGGAATCATAAATATATCTGTGACTTGAAGCTTCCGGACAATAAGTTGATTATTTCAATTAATCGGAATGATGAAATTATACCAGCAACAGGTAGTACGCTGATCCAAACGGACGATCGTATATTACTGTTTAAAGGGAAGAATACAAAATAGAAAATGACTCGTATCTATCTTCAAAGAGGAGATGTACGAGGCATTTATTATATGTGCTAGATATGGTATATCCTAGGTGTTCAAAACACATTTTCTGCTAAACAATGGAGCCTATGGAGTGTTATTGAAGCAAAGGCGAATAGACTGATAGCTATGTATATGGGATACTCATTATATTGATAAGTTCAATTTAGCAAATTTTAACATTGGAATAGCAAAAAGCTCAAAAAATGGAGGGCAGTATGAATTTAAAATTAGAAAATATAGAATCTGAAAAAACACAAGAATTGGCAAATTTAATCCGAACATATAATAGATCCAATAGAGAGCCATCAAAAAGTGAACCTCTCAACATTTATGCGGAAGATGAAATGGGGAATTTAATGGCTGGAATGGTAGCGGAGACTTTTGGAAATTGGCTTGAGATTGAATATTTGTATGTTAGAGATGATTTAAGGAGGCAAGGTTTCGGTTCGAAAATTTTAGAAATGGCAGAAAAGGAATCAAAAACTAGAGGGTGTAAGTATTCATTCGTTAATACGTTTAATTTTCAAGCACCAAACTTTTATGAAAAGCATGGTTATAAAGAGGTGTTCGCATTGAAAGAATATCCATATACAGGAGAGCGATATTATTATACAAAGGAGTTGTGATTTGAAGTGTAGATCAGAAATTAGGATCGTTTACTATGGTAATAATTATGGGTTAATTATAATTCGCTGAGTTGTTTGAATAAGAGATGATTATTAACTGTTAGAGCAATTGCATAGAAACTAAATGGGATAGCATTTTAGTATTTTCAGAGCGAAAATCTAAAAACATTTTTGTGAAATACAATCGTTGAAAAGAACGTTCTTTTCTATAAATTTTCTCGTGAAATATGCTACTGTTATTAATTTGTATAAAGTTTTCCTACATTATTCTTGAGGAACAGAAGTATGAAAGACGAAATGAGACACAAGAAATAAAACATGGAAGTATATTCGCGTGACACTATGTCAATGGGAAACAGGTACAGAGATAGTGGGAATACAACAGGGCTCTATGCTTGATGGAGGTAAAACCATTACAATTGCTTCTCCTCCCCAGTTGATCCACTTGCTTAGTTTCTAACTACGAAAGCCACGCAATTAATTTGCTTGGCAAAATAGTATATTGTGTTTTTGAGAATTTCAATATACATTGGAATCGAAAAGGATGTGATTGTAAGATGTGTGTTGAATGTTATGTTGATAAAAGTAGAATTACCCCGCTATTAAATCCGTTAGAGTGTTTAGAGAATCATACGCAATATATTTGTGGCAGTTGCGGTAGATGCATTTGTATTGAACGTGATCCGAACAGACTATTACAGCGATGGAATTTTCCATTTAAGTCGCTAGAAATTGCAAAATTATACTTAAGAACAGCTGATTATACAATGAAAAAACCATGCGGTATTTATGAACTAAGAAGTAAAGATAGCAGACTTTCTTATAAAATTTTCGCAAACGATGAAGAGCTACACTTATACTTAAAAAAGAATAAAGGGAAATCTTGTGAAAAAATGAGTCCTATTTTTTCGGTGAAAGAATATAAGGAATATCCAAATACACAAGTAAGAAAATTGACTGCGGATGAAATCAAGCAATATTTATCTGAGAGAAAGATTTGATTCTCGTAGAATTGCAATGCATTTTGCGAGTTTGTCTATGTAATGGAGGTGTGCGTGAAATTAAGCGTGGAAAATATTTTTACAACGCATAAACTGAAGGATTAAGAGATCTATTTATGTCTAATACAAACAACGGAAGAACAACCTGAAAAAGAAGGGCTTCCTGCTTATCATTTTCATATCTGTTTGCTTGACGGTAGGAAAATTGGCGAATGTAATTTAAGAGTAGGGCATAATGATAAAACATATCTTGGAGGCAATATCGGATATCAGATTGACGAGAATTTTAGAGGGCATCATTACGCTGCAAAAGCTTGTAAACTATTATTTGCGTTAGCAAGAGAACATGAGTTAGGCTATTTAATCATTACATGTGAACCAAATAACATTGCATCATTGCGAACCTGTGAAAGGCTGGGTGGAGCACTTTTGGAAATCGCGGATATTCCGGAAACAAGTGATATGTATCAAGCTGGTAAAAGAAAAGTAAATGTATATCGCTTTGTTTTATAAGATATTTTCGTTTAGTAGCAAAAGGAAAGTATATAGAAGGAAGCAATGATTATTTAATGATTTCCTATAAATCAGAGTAAATATTTTGACAAATGACACTATGTCATTCATAATTGATTTATGAAGTGACACAGTGTCATTTTTGGGGGGTGATGTATTTGGCGAAAGATACTTTTGAAAACTTGAAAACTGATAAGAAAGAAAAAGTGTTGATTGTTTTAAAAAAGATATTTCAAGAAAAACCATTTCAAGAGGTTACGGTCAAGGAGATTGTTGAAGAGTTAGGAATTGCAAGGGGGAGCTTCTATCAATACTTTGATGATCTTGAAGATGCATACTTTACCGTTTTGAATGTAGAAGTGACGGATATTCATAAGTTATTTATGAAGCTACTTTATGAGAAAAAAGGTAATCTTGAAATAGCTTTACTGGAGTATAGTGAGTTAATTTCAGATATTCTCTTTGCCCCAGATGCATATTCTATTTATAAGAATAGATATCTTTACTGGGATGAAAATCTAGATGTGAGATGGAAAAAAGAGTATCAGAATCAAATTCAAATTTTTACAGATCAAAACTCAATTGAAAGAGAAAAAATGTATTATCTGCAAGGAGTTGTACACATGCTAATTAAAAGGAACTTTCAGGAGCGGTGGTCTTCACAGGAATTCCAAAAGAAATTTAGCCAGCATATTCATTGGATTATGAAAGGAGTAAATGATAATGGCAATCTTTGAGAGTTTATTTGATGTGACATATTTATCACTTGTAATTGGTTTAGGCGTTAGACTATTGCTAGAAAAAACAAAAGGTGCAAAGTTATTTGGTATCATGGCAATTTTATTAGGCATGGGGGATGCATTCCACTTAGTTCCAAGAATCGTTGCACATCTTAGTCCTTTTGGCTTTGAAACATATAGTTTTGTATTGTCATGGGGGCAATTTATAACTAGTATCACAATGACTGTTTTCTATGTTCTGTATTATTACTTTTATCGTAGACAAAGTGGTGATATGGACAAAAATAAAATGTTAATAATCTATGCATTAGCGCTAGTACGAATCATTCTAGTTCTGATGCCAATGAATAACTGGGGCACATCAGAAGGAAATTATATGTTTGGTATTTATCGTAATATTCCTTTCGCAATTATGGGTGCTTTACTCATTTACTGGTCATATCAGGAAAGGGTGAAAGAAGGACTGGCTAATATGTGGATTTTGATTCTTCTTAGCTTTCTATTCTATATTCCAGTCGTGTTATGGAGTGATACATATCCAATCGTTGGCGCACTTATGATGCCTAAGACAGTTGCATATTTATTGATAGTTGTATTTGGATATAAGTATTATATTTGTACTTTTGAGCGAATCAATCTACTAGGGCTTGCGTTTATAAACCTAATTATGGGATTGCTTGCTGGTGTTTTCTATCGTGAGTTCAGCAAATTCTATTTATATTACGAGCCAACACATTTAGGTAAGATTCATGGACATGTCTTAACACTTGGCTTTATTGGTATGTTGCTCTTATATCTTTTGACAGGTAATATGTCGAATGAACAACTACAGAAGTTGAAGCGTCCAATTTATGTGATGGAGTCAGGACTCGTGTTTACTGTTGTAAATATGTTTGTGCTTGGTGTTCATGAAATTGTGAGTCTAATTGTTGAAGCTTTAGACATGAATAGAAATACCATCAATATGTCAGCGTTGAATGGAATGAGTGGTTTAGGACATATCTTACTATCAGTTGGATTAATTTGGACTTTAGTAAAAGTATTCAATATTGAAAAATTAATAGAAACCAAGTAATTGATTTGAAGTTAGCTATGCAATATCTCAAATATAGCAAGAGATGGAGCATAGTTTTTCTTTATAATACAAGGATTTAACGTTCAAATATTACAACAAGACGATAAAGGAGAACAATAACATAGCAAAAATTGAAAAAGTATTATAGTTAATTAACACATTAACAATAGGCAATACAGAAAAGATAAAGGAATTATTAGCTGAGGATTATATTCAGCAGAATCTAGCGTATGGCACTGGATCCGGTGCATTTTTATAAGCAGTAGAATATCTAGCATCTGCACCAGTAAAAACAACAGTTGAAAATATCAGAGCATTTGAAGATGGTGATAAGGTGTTATTGCAAACTGTGTATAACTTTGCTGGTATGGGTAAACAGGTGACATTTGATATTTTCCGTTTTGATGAAGAAGGAAAAATTGCTGAACACTGGGACAATCTTGCTACAAAGGCTCCTGTGAATCCATCAAGACACTCACAGATTGATGGATACGATAACCTCGAGGGTTTAGAGAAATATAAGAATAAACATGTTTTATATCTAGAACTTGGAGTAGGTGGGAATACTCCTATTATCATCAAATATCCTTTTTGGCAAATGGTGTATGAGAATTCAAATGCTGTATATGCATGTCTAAACTATCAAGAATCATATTGTCCTAAGGAAATTGTGGAACGTAGTATCTGTGTTGATGGAGATATCTTTGAAGTTCTACAAGAATTAGAGAGCAAAGGTGTATAACTTTATTTTATAAATTCATGGAAATACTTAGTCTATAAGCAATCATTGGTATAAGACATATTCACAAATTCATTTCTTATGCTAAGATGAAATTGCTATTAAAGACTTTTCGATTGACAATTAGTAGGACTACTTTGGTAGTGGATAGGTAAGTTAAATGAACACAAAAGAGAATTATATAAAACTAAGTTTATGGACATCCATTGCGATTGATATCATTTTAGTGATATGTTTTGTGCTAGGTTTTGCATTGGGTTTATGTAGTGTTGAATTTGGATTTCTAATGGTTGGCTTTATTTTCCGATTTGGTGCATATATTGTAACCACAAGTATTATCATGAAGATACTTGCAATACTACTATGTATTCCACTGGATACCAATGACAAACGGGGATATTTTATAGTAGCCTTATCTGCGTTATTCCGCCTAGTAATTGTAAGTGGTTTGGTATATGGAATTTACTATATTGGAAAAGTAATGACTGAAGTAGGATAAAAACAATAGAGAGATGAACATAATCATCTCTCTATTCTTTATAGTATTTCAATAAATTCTTCTTCGCTCTTACGTGTAGTATGTAAGTGTGATGGTTTTGCGTCTTCTTCAGCATATCCAACAGGGAAGATGGCAATCAAGTTATAAGATTTCATCATTGGGAATACTTCTTTGATCTTCTCTGGTGAAAAATTGCCAATCCAAGTTGTTGCTAGCCCTTCATCTTGGATTGCGAGCATGATGTGTGTTGCAACAATACTTGCGTCTACATCCGCAAAGCTCATAGAATCTTCTTCACGTACCCATCCTTTGCTTGCGTCACTACCAACGATGAAACACGTAGGGGATGTATGTAGGAATTTTTGCTGTGTTACGGATTTAATTTTTTCTAGTGCTTCTGGTGATTGAATCAACCAGACTTTTAGTGGTTGAAAGTTATGAGCAGTAGGTGCAGCGATGGCTGCTTGTTTAATAGCTTCTAACTTTTCTGCTTCAATAGGTCTTGAAGAAATTTTACGGCAAGAATACCGTTTTTTCGCCAATGTAGTAAAGTTCATGAATCCTCCTTATCCAGAGTTTCTTAATCCGGTTGCGATACCATTGATGGTAACGTGGATTGTCTTTTCAAGCTCTTCTGTGTATTGTCCTTGGCGGATACGTTTAATCAGCTCAATCTGAATGTAATTTAGAATATCGAAGTAAGGAAGACGATAATCTAAGCTTCCTCTTAATGCAGGTAAGTCTTGAATGAGTTCAGTATGTTTTTCAATCTGTAGTAAGACTTTCTTTGTAAGCTGCCACTCAGCTTCAATACGATCGAATACAGAGCGGGTTTCTTCATCTTCACAAAGATTGCTATACTGTTTTGCAATATCCATATTTGACTTAGATAGCACCATATCTGCATTCTCTAGTAATGATTTAAAGAATGGCCATGTCTGATACATCTGCTGTAATTTTGCTAGGTTTTTTTCTGGGTTTTGGTCGATATATTGTTGCATGGCTGAGCCAATACCATACCATCCTGGCAACATGATTCGATTCTGTGACCAGGAGAATACCCATGGGATTGCACGTAAGCCGTTGATATCTGTAATTGTTTTACGTGCTGCTGGACGTGAGCCAATATTTAAACTGGATATTTCTTTGATTGGACTTGCTGCAAAGAAATATGGATAGAAATATGGATTATTGAATACTAAATCACGATAGATTACATTTGAATTTTCTACGATTGGATCCATGATCGTGTAGTATTCATTCAATGTTTCTTTACTTAATACCATTGGATTAACCATGCGGTTTAAAGTAGAGGAAATCAACATTTCTAGATTGTAGTATGCTGAGTCTCGATTACCATACTTATTACCGATGACTTCTCCTTGCTCGGTTAGACGTATACGGTCTTTAATAGAACCGAATGGTTGAGAAGTAATCGCATCGTAGGATGGTCCACCACCACGACCAACTGTTCCACCACGACCATGGAAGAAGGTAATCTTTACACCACATTCATCACCGATGGTAGATAGTTCACGCTGTGCCTTGTATAAATACCAACCAGAGGACAGATATCCTCCATCTTTATTGGAATCAGAGTATCCAAGCATAATCTCCTGATAGAACTTTTGATCATTCAACCATTTTCTGACAAGAGGAATATTTAAGTATGTACGCATGATTTCATTTGCGTTTTGTAAGTCTTCAATTGTTTCGAAGAGTGGAACAATCTGCATACGACTATGTTCGTTATCAACTAATCCAACTTCCTTGAGTAGGGTTGCCAATTCGAGCATATCAGAGATACTTTCGGAGTGAGAGATGATATGTTGACGAATTACATTCTCACCCATGCGATCTTTAAGCTCTCTTGCGGTTTGGAAAATCGCAAGTTCCTTGGATAATAATTCTGATTTTGGTGCGTGTGTTGCTGATAAGATACGTGGGTCATTGTTTAATAGTTCCAGTAATAAGGCACATTTCTTTTCTTCGTCAAGACTACTGTAGTCTTGTTCGATATTTGCAGACTTCAATAACTCTGCAACACATGCTTCTAAGACACTTGAGTCTTGACGCATATCTATACTTGCAAGATAGAAGCCAAAGATTTCTGTAGCCTGTAGCACTTCATTAAAACTGCCGGTTGTTAGAATCGCATCATTATTTTCGATAAGAGACTTTTTAATCGTGAGTAAATCATTCTGGAACTGTTCTACTGTTTCATAACATACTTCATAATTTGTACTCTGCGTAAAATTGCGATATGTATTTTGTAGTCTTTCTAGTATATAGTGAAATGCTTTACGATATGGTTCTTTCTCACGGTAGACAGAAGTATCGCTTGAAAGAGCAGCCATCTTTTCAACATCTAGAGAGACGTGAGAGATACTAGATGAAACTGCATAGTAGAAATACATCTCCTCAATCTTGCGGATGTAATAATTCAAGATAACTTCTGCTTGTGTAGTAGCAGAGATTTTTAATGTTTCAGCAGTAACAAATGGATTTCCATCACGGTCACCACCAATCCACATACCCATAGTAATAGGGGTGGCAGCACTGACATCGATACCGTGTTTTGCGGCTTCTTTACGGTATTGTGCAGTTAAAGCTGTGATAGCTGGAATCAAAGAAGTGTTGTAATAGTCAGTCACATTACGGATTTCATTTTTTACTTTTAACTTCTTTTCACGGATCATATCCGTTTCCATAATCAGCTCAATTAAACGGTGAAGGTTATCATTCCACTTACGTTTATTGATGGATCCTTTTTTACAGTCACGGTCTTTACGTAATAAATGATGGATTTCATTTGTTAGATCCAACATTGATTTACGTTGTACTTGTGTAGGGTGCGCCGTTAGTACTGGTACTACATTCAAATTTTCTAAGATTTCCTTAGCATGTTCACTCTTTGAGATAATATTCATCTGAGTGGAGATCTTACCTAAGTAATCTTGGTCAATGTTATTTTGTAGGTTAACTTGATAAGCAAGGTCTACGTCTTCTGTGATATTGATTAATAAAGGTAGAACAGAGAAGTATCTAGAGATAATATCTAAATCTTCATTGGATAATGAAGTAATCAAATTTGTTAACTTATCGTATTCATGATTTGCGGATAAATTTGAGAGTTCATCAATAAGATGAAATTTATCAGAAGGAATCATATTCTGCGTTGCGGTATTCAAAAGATCCTTGAGTATTTGAATTTCTTCTTCAATAGCAGTGATATTATTACTGTTTTCTAGCTTCGGTAACATGATGATACCTCCTTTATAACGATAGAATTAT
>CALISH010000132.1 GCA_938041275.1 uncultured Solobacterium sp. | reverse complement strand
CTCAGATTAGAGGACAACTTAAAAATGGTCTCGCTATGATAGATTTTTATGAATCGTGTGACAAAAGACATAGATTATCACGTTATGGAAATGACTATATAGCTACACTTTGCATTAAACTATAATGTTATAGACATGATAAGGCTTGACTCCTTGCCTGACAAGGGGTTAGGCCTTTTAATTTTGTCTGTATTCTTTCTTCGTTGTAATAGTGTATGTATTCATTCATGGCACTTTCTAGTTCGTCTAAGGTTTTGAATTCATATTCATGTCCATAGAACATCTCATTCTTCATCTTTCCAAAGAAGTTCTCTATCACACAATTATTTAGACAATTTCCTTTGCGTGACATCGATTGGATGATTCCATGTTCATGTAGAGTCTTATGGTATTGATTCATTTGATACTGCCATCCTTGATCAGAATGGAATATCAGTCCTTCTATATTTGGATATCTATGAAATGCGATATCAAGCATATTGGCAATCTGCTCATAGTTTGGATTATTAGATATATTCCAAGATATAATTTCTCTATTATGCATGTCTAGGATTGGTGATAGATACAGCTTTCCTGCAGCGATATGAAACTCCGATATATCTGTTGTCCATTTTTCATTTACTGTGTTTGTTGAGAAGTTACGTTTGTAATATGTATTATGATTCTCTTCATCAATAACGACATCTAGTAAGTGGTTCTTTACTGTACCATTCATATTGCCTTTATATGATTTGTATTTAGCTTTAGGTGTATTTCCAAACAGACTCATCTTATGCATGAGTCTTTGTACTGTCTTGTGATTGATTGTTGGATACAGCTTTCTGATTTCAAGATAAATGCGTCGATATCCATATCTTCCCTTATGGGTATAGAAAACATTGATGATATCATTCATTACATCATCATACTTGAAATCATTATCTTGTTTGTCTTTCCAATAATAGTAGTCAGAACAGCTGATATGATAAGGCAGTTGTGTATTGGTATTTATCGTTTGAATGATAAATCTAACAGGCACTTGTAGTTCTTGCCTTAGCTCCGATATCGCTCTAACTATTTCTTCTTTTCTCGTGCTTCTCTTTCCGTAACTAAGGTATCTAATTTTTTTATGAATTCGTTCTCTATTAATAGCCTCAAGTTCTGCTCGCGTAGGAGCTTGTTTTCTTTCTCCAGCTCCTCGATTGTTTTCTTCTTTGGCATGTCGTCCTCGCTTCCTTATAACGACATTATATCCATTTTCTTTGTATTCTTTAATCCATCTAAGCAGAATACTATTGGTAGATAATCCTAAGTCTATTGATACGCTCTTTATTGACTCATGAAGTATGAATACTCTATAGATGGCTGCTTCTTTAAATTGGATAGAGTAATCGTGAGAACTATGACGTAGAATATCCAATCCATGTTTATCAACTAGCCTAACAAGATATTTAATTTTAGATTTTTGCATTTTCCATTTTAACTGGAGCTTAGAAAATGTGGTTCCAAGTTTTCGTTCCTTATAGATTTGAACCTTGTCTTCAAATGTAAATTTCATAATAAAAGCGAACCTCCTAAGTTGTTGTCCAACTTTTGGGGTTCACTTCATTACAGCCCCTTTTTTTCTAGACTTACTTTGTAAAGTATTCAACTGCCGCCTTAAATAACAACTGTTGGTTTTCAATATCTGGTACATTCTTATAAAGGTTTTCACCATTACGCTCAGAGTGTCCCATCTTACCAAGAATGCGTCCATCCGGTGATGTAATTCCCTCAATCGCATAGACAGAATTATTTGGATTGAAATGAATATCAGATGTTGGTTGTCCTTCAAAGTTAACGTACTGTGTCGCAATTTGACCATTATCAATCAAGGTTTGAATAACATTATCTTTTGCGATAAATCTTCCTTCGCCATGGCTAATCGCTACTGTATGAATATCTCCAACATTCATATATTTCATCCAAGGTGATTGATTACATGCGACTCTTGTCTTAACGAGTTTGGATTGGTGTCTTCCAATTGTGTTAAACGTCAGTGTTGGACGGAATTCATCTGGTTCCATAATCTTGCCATATGGCACAAGTCCAAGTTTAACAAGCGCTTGGAATCCGTTACAGATACCAATCATTAAACCTTCTCTATGGTTGAGTAAGTCTTCTACAGCTTCTTTTACCTTTGGATTACGGAAGAAAGAAACAATGAACTTCGCAGATCCATCTGGCTCATCTCCACCTGAGAAACCACCTGGAAGTGCGATAATTTGGCTACGACCAATCGCATCCACAAATCTTTCTACACTATCCTCAATGTCTTTTGCGGTTAGGTTCTTGATCACAAAGATTTCTGTTTCAGCACCTTCACGCTTGAATGCACGTGCAGTATCATATTCACAGTTTGTGCCTGGGAATACAGGAATTAAGACATGCGGAGTTTCAACTGTATAACTTGCATGCATGTCAAATTTGCGTTCTACAGATACCGGATTAATTTCCTTTTCGCTCTGCTTGATATTGCAAGGATATACAGATTCTAGTTTTTCCTCATAGCGTGTTTGTAATTCATCTAAGGAGATTGTTTCATTCTTTGTACGTAATTCAAACTCTTCAATAGTCTTTCCTAATAGTTCCAAATCTTCAATCTCTTCATCTGTCTCTAACAAGAACCCACCATAGCACTTCTTAAAGAGTCGATTGATATTTACATCTTCCTCTAGTGCAAATCCAATACGGTTACCTAGACTACACTTGAGAAGTGCTTCTGCTGTACCACCATGTTCAAGCGCACAAGCAGACTTGACACAACCTGAGCTGATTAATGAATAAACCTTATCAAATACATCGCGTACACTCTTGAAGTCCGCAATACCATTCTCATCATATTCTGGCATTACTGCATAGATATAATGATCTTTATCCTTCCACTCATTTGTGACAATACGAGAAGCTTTCGCAGTGGATACCGCAAAGGCAATGAGTGTCGGTGGAACATCGATATCTTCGAATGTTCCTGACATGGAGTCTTTCCCTCCGATTGCCGCAACCTCTAATTCTGCTTGGGCTTTGAGTGCACCAAGTAATGCCGCAAATGGCTTACCCCACTTCTCTGGGTTATCACCTGTACGTCCAAAGTATTCTTGGAATGATAGCCATGCATGTTTAGGGTCAATACCAGCCGCAACCAGTTTAGACATCGCTTCAATGACTGCAGCCATCGCGCCCTTATATGGTGATAAAGAAGATAATTCTGGGTCATAACCATAGGCCATGAGTGATGCTGTATCCGTTTCACCATCTAGCACTGGAATCTTAGCAGCCATCACTTGGCTTGGTGTCATTTGGTATTTTCCACCAAATGGCATACATACTGTTCCACTGCCAATCGTTGCGTCAAAGCGTTCTGCTAATCCTTTTTGACTACAGATATTTAAATCTTCTACTAGCTTATCCATACCTGCACGAAGACTTTCTACTTGAACCTCTTCTTCTGGTTTGTCTTCCCCAACCACCACAGATGTATGTCTACTTGCGCCGTTTGTATTCAAGAACTCACGAGAGATATTTACAATTTCTTCTCCCTGTAGGGTCATAATCATACGTGGTTCTTCTGTCACTTCTGCGACGATTGTTGTCTCAAGATTTTCCATGCATGCAAGTTCTTGGAACTTTTCAGCATCTTCTTTCCTGACCACAACAGCCATGCGCTCTTGTGATTCACTGATTGCTAATTCTGTACCATTTAAACCTTCATATTTCTTTGGAACTTTATTTAGATCAATCACTAATCCATCTGCCAGTTCACCAATGGCTACTGCCACACCACCTGCACCAAAGTCATTACAACGTTTGATGAGTTTTGCGGCTTCTGGATTACGGAATAATCTTTGTAGCTTACGCTCTTCTGGCGCATTACCCTTTTGAACCTCAGCTCCACAGCTTTCTAATGATTCAATATTGTGTGACTTTGAAGAACCTGTTGCACCACCGCAACCATCACGTCCTGTACGTCCACCTAATAAGATGACAACATCACCTGGTTCAGGTCTCAAACGCACAACATTTTCTTCTGGGGCTGCCGCAATGACAGCACCAACTTCCATACGTTTCGCAACGTATCCTGGATGATAGATTTCACGTACAAGACCTGTTGCTAGACCGATCTGGTTCCCATAGGAACTATAACCAGCAGCTGCTGTCGTTACGAGCTTACGCTGTGGTAACTTACCCTTCATTGTTTCATGAATTGGGGTTAATGGATTAGCAGCACCTGTTACACGCATTGCTTGATATACATAACTACGCCCTGAAAGTGGATCACGAATTGCACCACCAAGACAGGTTGCAGCACCACCAAATGGCTCAATTTCTGTAGGATGGTTATGTGTTTCATTCTTAAACATGAGTAACCAATCCTGATCTTCGTCATCTACATCAACTTTAATCTTAACGGAACATGCGTTAATTTCTTCCGACTCATCTAAGTCTGTTAACTTACCATATTTCTTTAATGCCTTAGCTCCAATCGTACCCAAATCCATTAAGCATACTGGCTTTGGTGTACGACCAGCATAGATATGACTACGTAAGTCTAAATAATTTAAATACGTATCTTTTACATATTCAGGTTGAATCTCTACATCATCGATAACAGTATAGAATGTTGTATGACGACAATGATCTGACCAATAGGTATCGATGACACGAACTTCTGTAATTGTTGGGTTTCTACACTCTATTTTTTGGAAGTATTCCTGCATGAACTTGAGGTCTTCTAAATCCATCGCAAGTCCATGTTCTTTAAGAAATTTCTTTAAACCTTCTTCATCCAGCTTGATAAAACCATCAATCACTGGTGGAAGCTCTGGAGTTTCAAAAGACATAATAATTGTCTCTGGTTTCTCTAAACTTGCGATACGAGCTTCTACAGGGTTGATTAAAGTTTCTTCAATCAACTTCTTTTCATCATCGGTAAGCTTACCCTTGATGTAATACAGACGTGCTGTCTTTACAGTAGGTTTTTGTTTCATGGAACTGAGTTGAATACACTGTGCACAAGAATCTGCACGTTGATCAAACTGTCCAGGTAAATATTCTGTCGCAAGAATATATTCATCATAATCCGGTGTAGGCGCTTCTTCATAGAAGAAATCTACCTGTGGCTCTGAAAGAATTGTATACTTTGCGGCAATGTAATCTTCTTCATCTACATTTTCTAAATCATATCGATTTAAAACACGTACAGCTTCAACCTTCTGATTACGTAAGGCAACGTGTAAATCATTTAATATGGATTTGGCTTCTACTGCATATGCAGGTTTCTTCTCCACAAAACAACGGAATACTGTCATTGTTTTACCACCTTTCTGCCGATATCTGTACGATAGTGCATATCTGTAAAATGAATTTCTTTAATCTTATCGTAAGAGAGTTGAAGTGCTTGTTCTAGCGTATCACCAACTGCACTAACTCCGAGTACACGTCCACCGTTTGTATAGTACTTCCCATCTTTCCATGCAGTACCTGCATGATAAATGGTTACACCTTCAACCTGTCCATAATCATCTAGTCCGCTGATTTCATATCCTTTATGATATTTCTGTGGATATCCACCACTTGCCAGGATGACACAAGCACACGCTTTATCTTCCCATTCGATTGTAATTTCTGATAATTTCTCATCGTGTACTGCACGCATGATGGTTAATAGATCTGTCTTTAATAAAGGTAATACAACCTGTGTCTCTGGGTCTCCAAAGCGACAATTGTACTCCACAACTCTTGGACCTTCTGGTGTTAACATCAAGCCAAAGTACAGACAACCTTTGAATGGTCTTCCTTCTTGATTCATTGCTTCAATGGTTGGTAGAAAGATTGTATTCATGCATGTTTCCGCAATCTCTTTTGTATAGAATGGAGATGGCGCAATCGTACCCATACCACCCGTATTTAAACCTTCATCATTATCTAATGCACGTTTATGATCCATCGAAGATATCATCGGTACTACAACATGTCCATCTGTAAAGGCTAGTACTGATACTTCTGGTCCTGTCATAAACTCTTCAATAACGATTTGTTTACCAGCTTGTCCAAAAGCTTGATCAACCATCAATTCATTGACGGCTTGAACGGCTTCCTCTTCTGTTTGAGCTATCAAAACACCCTTACCAAGTGCTAAACCATCAGCCTTTAATACCGTTGGATAACGGTTCTCTGTGCGAATATAATTGATGGCTTCTTGTGCATCAGAGAATACTGCATATGCCGCAGTTGGAATCTGATATTTTTGCATTAAGTTTTTCGCAAATACTTTTGATGATTCAATGATTGCCGCATTTGCGTTTGGTCCAAAACAAGGAATTCCTTCCATTTCAAGAATATCAACCATACCCATCGCAAGAGGATCATCTGGAGTTACTACACAGAAATCCACCTTTTCATTTTTAGCGAGCTCAACCATATTGGCTAAATCAATCGCACTGACACTTACGCACTTGGCATCTGCCGCAATACCACCATTGCCAGGTGCGCAGATAATTTCTTCAATCGTAGGATTCTCTTTTAGCTTACGAATGATCGCATGTTCACGACCACCGGAACCAATGACTAAAACCTTCATAGACTACCTCCTCTTAATGGTGGAATAAACGTACACCATTACATACCATGACAATATCGTATTTATCACAAGTATCAATCACATGGTCATCACGAATGGAACCACCTGGTTGTACCACATATTTCACACCACTCTTATACGCTCTTTCGATATTATCTCCAAACGGGAAGAACGCATCCGAACCAAGTGCTACGTTGTGTTGTTGCTTGATCCAGGCTTTCTTCTCTTCTCTTGTAAATACTGATGGTTGTTCGGTAAAGAACTGTTGCCACGCACCATCTTGCAATACATCTTCATAATCTTCTGAAAGATAAATATCGATTGTATTATCGCGGTCTGCTCTACGAATATCTTCTTTAAATGGTAGATTCAGCACTTTCTCATGTTGACGTAGCCACCAATTATCTGCTTTACTTCCTGCAAGTCTTGTGCAGTGAATACGGGATTGTTGTCCTGCACCTACACCGATAACCTGTCCATCCTTTGCGTATACAACGGAGTTGGATTGTGTGTACTTCAGTGTAATCATCGCAATTAACAAATCTAATTTTGCTTGTTCTGTGAGTTCTGTATTCTTTGTCACAAAATTTGTAAGTAATGATTCATCGATATGTACATTATTTCTACCTTGTTCAAAGTAGATTCCATATACTTGTTTTCTTTCGATCTCTTCTGGAACGTATGTTGGATCGATTTGAATCACAGCGTAGTTACCTTTTTTCTTGGCTTTTAGAATTTCTAGTGCTTCTTCTGTATAACCAGGTGCGATAACTCCATCAGATACTTCTTTCTTTAATAGTAATGCTGTATCTTTATCACAAACATCAGATAATGCCGCAAAATCACCATAAGAACTCATACGATCTGCACCACGTGCTCTAACATAAGCACATGCAAGCATAGATAATTCTTCGTCACCTGTAAAATATATCTTTCTTTCCACTTCACTAAGCGGTGTTCCAATTGCGGCACCGGCAGGACTAACATGCTTGAAACTTGCGGCACTTGGATAACCTGTCGCTTCCTTGAGCTCCTTAACAAGTTGCCAACTATTTAAGGCATCTAGGAAATTGATATATCCAGGCTTACCATTCAATACAGTCACTGGTAATTCTTGATTATTTAAGTAAATACGTGCTGGCTTTTGATTTGGATTACAGCCGTACTTTAATGCGATTTCTTTTGTCATAAACGCCTCTCCTATTGGTTCTTATTAAAGATCATTGTTTTTACTTCATCACTGCCTGGTTCTATCTGTATTACATACAGTGAAATCTTATTATCTTCATTCAAACTTTCCCACACATGTTGAGCAAAAGCTTCAAATGGTTCTTTAACTAGCTTGAAAAGCACTGGTTCTCCTTCGAATGATGGAAGTGGGTTGTCGTCACTTTGATATGTATGAATGATATGACCATACCCTGCTAATTCTTCTGTATAATCAAAGAAGTAACGATGCGTACTATTTGGATTGCCTTCTGCACTCTTTAAAATGGACATTTGATAATCAAAGCCATTTACTACTGCCGATATACGCGGCGTATAGTTTGGCTCATCCGGTTCAAATGTACGAAGACGTAACGCTTCTTCAAATGTTTTACCTGCTTGCATGTTTTCGTAGATTGTATCTGTTTGATCACCATTTGTGACAATCAATTTGTTTCCCAGTTGTCTAACTGGGGAATAGATAATCAGTGAAGGGTCAACCAATTTAGAAATATCATACGCTTCTGTACGAATACCATCCTCTGTCTCCGTAAAGATTCGATTTCTACTATTTTCGCTACGTCCCATGATAAAGTATGCGATACGCATCTTTTTACCACATGGTGTACGTGCAATTACAATCCCTCTTCCAGGATAGCTTTTACTACCTAGGTATTCATATAAGTCTTTTGCCTGCATATTATTTCCCTTCTATTTCTTTCGCAATCATTTCCGTTGCTTGTGGCAGTAATATCCACTCTGCTTCTTCCATGACTCTTTGTTGTAAAGTTTCTGGTGTATCTGTTGGTAAGATATCTACTGCTTTTTGTAATAAGATTTTTCCACCATCCGGTATTTCATTAACGATGTGTACAGTAGCACCTGTAACCTTTACACCATAGTGAAGCACTGCTTCATGAACTTTTAATCCATAATATCCTTTCCCACAGAAGGAAGGAATCAAGGATGGATGAATATTGATAATACGATTTGGATATGCACGAATGATTGTCTCATCCAAAATCGAAAGATATCCTGCTAGTACAATCATATCAATTTGATATGATTGCAATTGTTGTAATAATGCATTAGAAAATTCTTCTTGTGTTAAATAATCGCGCTTTGCGATAACACAATGATCAATACTCGCTTGTTTGGCACGTTGTAATGCATAGACATCTGGTTTTGATGATATCACCAGTTTGATTGTACCGTGCTGTAATACTTTCCCTTGTGCATCGATCAGTGCTTGTAGGTTAGTACCTCCACCTGAGACAAGTACTGCGATATTAATCATTCGTGGATAACGACCGAATGGTCGCCCTCTTCCATCACACCAATCTGGTATGCGTCTACACCATTCTCTTTTAGAATAGACATTGTCTTTTCAACATCTTCTGGAGATACAATCATTGCCATACCAATTCCCATGTTGAAGGTGTTAAACATATCATGTTCAGGAATATTTCCTTTTTCTTGTAATAAGTTAAAGATTGGTAAGATTGGCCAACTACCCTTTGTGATACTCGCGTTTAGTGTTTCACTATATGCTCGTGGTAAGTTTTCATAGAAGCCTCCACCTGTAATATGTGCGATGGATTTTACATTTACTTCTTTGAGTACATGCAGTACAGGTTTTACATACAGTCTTGTTGGTGTTAATAATGTTTCACCAAGTGGCTTTCCTAATACGTCTGCGTAGTCCTTTAGTATTATACCTGCATCAATGTCAAATACTTTACGTACAAGTGAGAAACCGTTGGAATGTACTCCACTAGAAGCTAGACCAATAATGATATCTCCAGCTTTAACGTTGTTTTTATCAATAATCTTTTCTTCATCTACAATACCAACGGTAAATCCAGCTAAATCATATTCATCTTCCGGATAGAAACCTGGCATTTCTGCGGTCTCTCCACCGATCAGTGCGCAGCCACTTTCTACACAGCCATCCGCTACACCCTTTACAATATCCGCAATCTTTTCTGGATTATTTTTCCCACACGCAATATAGTCCAAGAAGAAGAGTGGTTGTGCACCTGCACAAACAACATCATTTACACACATCGCAACACAATCGATGCCAACTGTATCATGCTTATCTAATAACATCGCAAGCTTTAGCTTTGTGCCAACACCATCTGTACCAGATACAAGTACTGGCTTCTTCATGCCTGTCATATCTGGCGCAAATAAACCACCAAAACCACCGATAGAATCTAATACACCTGATGTAGTAGTACGAGATACGTGCTTCTTCATCAGTTCTACTGCTTTATATCCAGCAGTTACATCAACACCTGCAGACTTATAAGCATCGCTATAACTCTTCGTCATGTTTGCTCTCCTTCTTTTCTATTTTCATTTCAAATTTTGATTTTTCAGAATGCTTAGGGATTGGGGCAGGATACTTCTCTGTGAAACATCCTGTACAGAAATCACAATCCGCATCCGATGCCATCTTCTTGACACCATCGACACTTAGATATCCTAGTGAATCTGCACCGATGGACTCGCATATTTCTTCTAAATTCATTTTACATGCAATCAGGTTCTGTTTAGAATCAATATCTGTTCCAAAATAACATGGTGAAATAAATGGTGGTGCAGATACACGTACATGAACTTCTGTCGCACCTCCATCACGTAATAATTTCACAATACGAGCACTAGTCGTTCCGCGTACGATGGAATCGTCCACCATGATAACTCGCTTACCTTTTACAACAGAAGACACCACATGAAGTTTCATATTAACTGCATTTTCGCGTTGTCCTTGTGTTGGTTGAATAAATGTGCGTGCAATATAACGATTCTTAATAAAACCCATACCATAAGGAATCCCAGATTCCTCTGCATAACCTTGTGCAGCATCTAATCCAGAATCAGGCACACCAATGACAACATCTGCTTCTACTGGATGTTCCTTGGCTAGGATACGACCTGCATTACATCTAGCCTCATGCACTGGTTGATGTTGGAGAATCGAATCACTACGTGCAAAATACACATATTCAAATACACACATATGAGGCTTTTCCTTACAGTGTGTACGAATAGAATGTTCAACACCATCATGATCGATTACAACAATTTCTCCCGCATCAATATCGCGAACATAGTCCACACCAACAGCCGCAAATGCGCATGTCTCAGATGCGAATACGATTCTTCCATCTTTGTCTTTTCCCATCACCAATGGACGGAATCCCTTTTTATCTCTTACTGCAATTAGCTTTTCAGGTGACATCACAACAAGGCTATAAGCACCTTCAATGCGATTCATTGCATTCTCAATTGCCTTTTCAATCGAAGAGGTCTTTAATCTTTCTTGAATGATGATATAACAAATAATTTCAGAGTCATTTGTTGTATGGAAGATTGCGCCTTTGCGCTCTAACTCTTCACGTAGCTCAGCAGCGTTGGTTAAGTTTCCATTATGTGCAATCGCTAATTGTCCTTTAATATGGCGAACCAGTAAAGGTTGTGCATTTGTATGATTAACCGTACCAAATGTTGAATATCTGGTATGACCAATCGCCATCTGTCCTTTTCCTAATTTATCTAATTCATGTTGGTCAAATACTTCACGAACTAAACCCACATCTTTATGTGCTGTGATAACCCCACGGTCATTGACCGCAATACCACAACTTTCTTGTCCACGATGTTGCAAGGCAAATAAACCATAGTAAGTATCGGATACTACATCACTCACCATGTTTTTGTCGTAAATGCCGAAAACACCACACTCCTCATGAATCATATCCTGCATGTTCTCTCTCCTATATTTATAATGCCTGTACTTTTTCTTGAAGTTCTTGATCTTTCACTAATACTACTGCACTTTGTTTCTGACGATTTTCTAATACTTTCTTTGCAAGTTCCTCATCACTGATAGCTAAAATTTGGGCTGCTAAATATGCTGCATTCTTTGAACCATCAATCGCAACTGTCGCAACCGGAATACCACTAGGCATCATAACGGTAGATAATAGTGCATCTACTCCCTCTAATGCATTAGACTTCAGAGGAACACCAATGACTGGTAGCGTTGTATGTCCTGCTACTACACCTGCTAAAGCAGCTGCCATACCAGCTCCTGCAATAATGACACCGAAGCCATTATCCTTCGCATTTGTGGCAAACTCTGCAACTTTCTCTGGTGTACGATGTGCAGAATATACATGTACTTCTACCGGAATTCCAAATTCCTTCAACACTGAAATCGCCTTTGACATCACACCGAAGTCACTGTCACTGCCCATTAAAATCGCTACTTTTTTCATCTTATCTTCCTCCATTTTCTAATAAAACAAAAAATCCGTGGAGATTTCTCCACAGATCGTATTCAAAAAATATTCTTTCCACATTTTTGGGCGCAGAAAACCGCCATCAGAGATGTGTTTGTCGAAGCATCGACAATATATTCTATTGTTCGGAGAGTCACAACACCTAAAGCCATAGCTCCATCCTTCCTGTCTCTAAGACATCCGTTACCAAACCATAAAACACGTAAATATCATAACAAATAGGAACTAGAAGTAAAGACGAAAAATAGAATAAAACAAGAATTGTTGTAAAACTCCTAAATGACTCTATGCTTTTTGTAAAAAGTTACGGTAAGTAAATGAAATAAAGATGGCTCCAAGCGGTGCAGTAAATAGGATTGCGGTAACTGCGGCTGTTAAAATTAACTCTCCACTAGCAAGGCCTGCTTCTAACGCAAGTCCTCCAATCGCAGCTTGTACCGTAGCTTTTGGAATATAAGCAATCATCGTAAATATCTTTTCCTTCCTATTAAACTTTGTTTTCATAACACTCAGATATACACCAAGCATACGGAATAGTAGCGCCAAGATAATCACAATCAAAACAACAGGTCCAAAAGATGATGCATAATCAATTCTTACACTCGCACCTACTAACGCAAATAAGAAGATTTCTGCAGGTTGCCATAGCTTTGCAAGAACAGCAGAATATGTATCTGCCATCTCTGGCTTGATATGTCGTATCGCTGCCGTCATTGCCATAATTGCAAGTAATCCAGAGAACCCCACAACACCCGTCATCATTCTTTCGATTGTAATGAGTACCATTCCTATCGCAAACATGCTTGCAAGTTCAATCCCTGTAGATAACTTCAACAATCGATATAACTTGCAAAGCACATAGCCCAATACAATACCAGAAATAATTCCAAATAAGATTGATGTTGGAATACGAAGTAAGGATAATGCATTGAATTCTCCACTCTTAGCAAGTGTTAATAATGAAGTAAATAACACAATCACATACACATCATCCATCGAAGCACCAGCCATAATAAGTTGCGGAATTCCTTCTCTTGTGCCATAACCTTCGTCCATTAGTTTTAACATCAGCGGCACAACAACAGCTGGCGATACTGCTGCTAAAACAGTTCCAAGTATTGCGGCATTCAACAGATCTAAATGTAAAAAGATTGGGGCTAAAATCATCAGTCCCAAAATCTCAAAACTTGCCGGCACAAAACACATTAGTAAAGCAGATGGGCCAACCTTCTTTAAATCTGATATCTGTAGGTTCAACCCTGCACGCATTAAGATAATCATTAGCGCAATCTGTCGAATGTCAGATGAAATCTGAAAGGTTGTCGTATCAATCACATTGAACACAAATGGTCCTAATATGATTCCTGCTAGTAAATATCCCAATAGATTTGGCAAGCCTAGCTTACGCATAATCATCGCAAATACTACGCCAACCAAAATAATCATCGCAAAACTAAATAACATAACTCTATCTCCTTACATAGAAAAAAATGCTGATGCCCGTAACAAAAAGAAGTTACAGGAGTTATCAGCACTAATCGCGGTTTAGATTTATAATCTTGGAAAACCCCATTTCCGTCAGAAATTATAGTTCTGATTCATTCCTTTGTCAAAATAGAAATCGATATTGAATATTGAAAATTACGGTTGAAGTGCGAATAGTTGGTATCGCAAATATTAATAATTACTGGTTGAAAGTTAATACAGTTTACACTATCTCCTTCAATCCATATTTTGCTTCTCATGGATTTTATATTATCATTTTGATATACTCATATTGATTTTGAATAGATGACTCAGAATGTATTACAGAGTTTACTAATAATTTAACCAAAACATTGGCTGGAGAACTAAAATGAATAATTTACGTGAACAAAAAAACAAGCTAAAGCATTTATTAAACGTTGGGAAAATAGAGGAAACGAAAAGCAAGATAGTCAGTCTTTTTGGTTAGATTTACTTCAATCTGTTTATGAAATAGAAAACCCAAGCGAATATATAACTTTTGAAGATAAAGTAATGCTTGACCATACTAGTTTCATAGATGGCTTTATTGATAAGACAAAAGTATTAATTGAACAAAAAGGTTCTGATAAAGACCTTAATAAAGCTATAAAACAATCTGACGGAACTTTCCTTACCCCATTTCAACAAGCTAAACGTTATTCTGCTAACTTACCTTATTCTCGACGTCCACGATGGATTGTCACCTGTAATTTCAAAGAGTTCTTTGTTTACGATATGGAACAACCAAATGGTGAACCTAAAGTCATTAAGCTTACCGATTTAGATAAAGAAGCTTATCGTTTAGAATTCTTGATTGACAAGACCAATGAACATGTTGAACGAGAAATGAAGGTTTCAATTGAAGCTGGAGAGATTGTTGGAGAAATTTATGAAAGTCTTCTCAAGCAGTATATTCATCCAGATAGTCCTGAAAGCCTTCATGCAATTAATCAACTTGTTGTCCGTTTAGTTTTTTGCTTATATGCAGAAGATGTTGGAATATTTGGACATAAGATGATGTTCCATGATTATCTCGCTCGCTTTAATAGTCATGATTTTCGTCGAGGCTTGATTGATCTTTTTTCTATCTTAGATACTCCAATTGAAAATCGTGATCCATACTTAGATAAAGCGCTTCTTGCATTTCCATACGTCAATGGGGGAATGTTTGCCGAAAATAATATAGAAATTCCGAACTTTACAGATGACCTACACAAATTGATTTTAGAGCATGCTTCTTCTAGTTTTGACTGGTCAAATATAAGCCCAACAATTTTTGGTGCGGTATTTGAATCAACACTAAACCCAGAAACACGCCGAAGTGGTGGAATGCACTACACTTCTATCGAAAATATCCATAAAGTTATTGATCCTCTTTTCCTAGATGATTTGAAAGTTGAGTTGAATAAGATTCGTCAGTTTAAGCAATATAAAATAATTGAACAAAAAGCCAAACAGTTTCAAGAAAAACTCTCTAATCTTACATTCTTTGATCCAGCTTGTGGGTCTCGTGTCATAATAATGACAGAGGCAAATAGTTCAGTAAAATCAAAGGTTTTGAAGCTTCTACCAAAGTTAAAAACTGAAGAAACTGATAGTTTATGTGTTGCTTAGAGCTATTATCTACTAAAATAATAGTTGTAAGCAGCACATAAGCCGAAGAGAAAAGAGGCAGTGTATGCGATGGATATTAAAAATTATCTTATTTCCGATTAGTCTTGTCTTATCAATTCTGACTGCTTTTCTGACATTCTTACTTGGTATAGGAACGGCGTTACTTTATATCGTTATGATGTTCTGCATATTTGGGGCGTTAGCTTCTTTCATTCAAGGAGAAGTCGGAATAGGCATATCGGGTTTGATTATCGGTTTCCTATTTAGTCCTTATGGGCTCCCGATGATAGGAGCGACTGTGATAGCGTTTATTGAATTGATAAATGAGAAGATTAAAGAGGTGTAGGTAAATAGATATTTTGTGAGGAGGCGAGGCAACTTGAAAGAATATATTGCGAGTTTAGAAAAAGAGTTTTCTTTGATAGAAAATGGTTTCAAAGAGGAAGAGAAAAGAGCCTTAACTGATTATAAAGCTAATGATAATGAATATGCTAAGAGTTTGGCATTTTTAGCATATGAATCTGATACCTATCAAGTAAGAATGTACGGTGTATTTCTTTTTGGATATTTATCAGAACAAGCTGATATTTTAGCATTTATGAGAGATGAAGTTTCCAAGGATGACAATTGGAGAGTTCAGGAAGTATTGGCAAAGGCATTTGATGAATTTTGCAAGAAAA
>CALISH010000131.1 GCA_938041275.1 uncultured Solobacterium sp. | reverse complement strand
TTCGTTTTTCAAACGGCGTTACATGCGACACATTTAAATATGTAAAAAACAGTATTTTTATTGCAGCAGGCAGCAGCGCTCAAGGATTTTATGTAAGAATAAAAAATCGGAAAGACTTTGATTTTGATGTTATATCTGTAAGTGTATAAAATTCAGTTTACAATTAATTTTTCGGGGGGATTTATCCCCTTTTTTTATTGCGATATTTTTTGAAAACGCTTGCAAAATGTATCTCAATGTGTTATTATAATTGTAGAGATAACCGCCGTTTGGCGGAATGGATTTTTAAAAAAGTGGAGGTAAAATAAAATGGCAAAGTTTTACGACGGAAAGAATTTATTGGAAATTAGCATGGTTGACAAAAATGGCACACATTTTGAAAATGATTTTTTTGAGGTAGGCGGGCTGCCGTACAATGACGATCTGGATGCCTACAAGGTTGATGATATCTATTATCTTGTAGACTATGCAACAAGTTACGCCGCCGGAAATAATCCGGATCTTGATAATGAGTACGACGATAACGGCGATTTTGTTGCGCCATGTGAAGTTTTTTATGAGGTAAACAATATGTAATTTTGGTGCTTTTATGCCCCGTTTTTTTTAGAAAGGATTGTTTTTTAATGGCTGGATATAGAGGATTCTCAATGTCGAATAATGCGGTTGACGCTTATAATTCGGGCGAGAAGCCATTTTCAAATACGACACGCAAAAAGGCATTGTAAAAGGTGATTTTTTATACTTCGACGGCGGGCGGTATAAAATAACGGCGCACAAAGTCGTTACATTCAAAATTATAAGCGACTAATGCCGCTTTTTGTCGCGCATTTATAATTTTCGATGTTTTTAAATCGTTTTTAAGGCGGTTATTTTAATGGTTTTGATGTACTTATTACGGAAGATAGCTGGAAAGATCTCAAGGGTAAAACTGTTTATCTTTATAGCCCAGCTACATGTGCATCTGCTGTGCATGGTCATGGTATTTGCTATCGTTGCTATGGTAAGTTAGCTCATACTAATAATAATATCAATATTGGTAAATTCGCTGCAGAGCTTATCAGTAGAGAGTTTACTCAAGTACTATTATCAGCTAAGCATCTTCTTGAAGTTAAACTTCAAACTATTGAATGGCCTGATAAGTTCCATAAGTACTTTACTATCTTCGATAATCGTATTCTCCCTAAAGAGGAAGTAGACTTATCTAAAGTTAAGATTCGTATATATAAAGATAGCATTTCTGAAGATACTACAGATGAAGAATATGATTCTATCCGTGAAGAACGTGAAGATACAGACATCTTAAATGAATATATTGACAAGTTCATTATTATCGATGATGATGGTGGTGAAGAGATTGATATAGATCATGTATCTAAGTTCTATCTTGGTGATATATTTGGCAGAATTGTAAATTCTAATATTCCAGATGATGATAGTGAATATTTTGATATACCATTGTATGTAGCTAAGAAGAATGCTAAGCCACTATTGAACGAAGAGACTCCATTATTCTTTATGCGTATTCAAAATAATGAATTAGCTAAGACAATGGAACAAGCTCAACGTATTATCAATATTGCAAGCATAACTCCTAAGTTTACATTACCTGAAATCATTACTAAGTTTAATGCTACCATTATTGAGGGTGGTCTTAATGTAATGAGTGTACACACTGAGGTTATCATTGCTAACTTAGTTAGAGCTGCTGATGATATTATGGGTAAACCTGATTGGTCTTATCCTGAAGCTAAGTATCAATTACTTGCATTAAGCACAGCTTTAAGAGAAAATCCATCATTGATTATCTCCTTAGCATATGAACGTATTAAAGACACATTGAAGAATCCTAATACTTTCTTAAAAGAAACTCCATCGTCTATAGACTACTATTACATGCTTAACCCTCAAGAGTTCTTAAACCAAGAGGCTAGAGACTTATCTATAGATGATACTAAGAAAGAAGTCAAGAGCATGTTTGTTAAAGTTGAAGACTAAAGAAACTATACAGTATGGGAGCTATTCCCATACTGTATTCTCTTTAAAGGAGGTATTATGAGAGCTATAATACGAAATACCTGTATAGTAGTTACTGATTACACTCCAGGTAAAGTACCTGGATTAGAAAAGTACTTTACTATCTTCGATCCATTAACTCATACTTATAAATACGTAGGAGTTAGATTTGATGAAGAGAAGAAACTTATGTATCTCCCTAGAGGGGTTGATACAGGGTTTATATCTAGAACTTTAGGTGTAGAAATGGAACGTGAGTATAATAGTGATCCGTATGAGCAGACTACTATGACCACTATTAAGTATATGCCTAGAGATGATGTACAAAAAGAGGCTTTAAGATTCATTCTAGCTAAGGGTGAATATATGGCTAATAGTAATAGGACACAGTTATCAGTAAACTTAAATACTGGTGCTGGTAAAACCTATGTAACTATAGCAGCTATGGCATATTGGAATGTAAAGATATGTGTAATTGCCTCAAATAAGGCATGGTTAGAGCAGTGGCAAAACTGTGTAGCAGAATATACCAATACCGACATTAGGGAGGTACTGATAATCACTGGTGCAGCTGCTATACACAAGATTCTTAAAGGATTAACCGATCTATCTAAGTATAAAGCATTTATGGTAACTCATTCTACACTAAAGAATTTTGGTGAGAGATTTGGATGGGATTCTATAGGTGAGTTATTTAAGAAGCTTAATGTGTATATGAAAGTATTCGATGAAGCACATCTTAACTTTGAGAATATTGCTAGTATAGACTATGCTACAAATACAAAGAAGACTTTATATCTTACAGCTACGCCTATACGAAGTAATAGTGATGAGAATACCATCTATAAACTATACTTTAAGAACGTACCTAAGATAGACTTGTTTGATGCTGATAATGATCCACATACAAGATACCATGCTATACTGTATAATAGTAGACCGACTCCACAGATGAGGGCTAACTGTTATAATTACATGTATGGTCTAGACCGTAATAAGTATATGAACTCATTAGTTAATACTGAAGAGTTTAGAAAGATTATGCTTGTTATGATGGATAAGATTCTTCGTATAGGTGGTAAAGTCTTAGTATATATTGGGACTAACCAGGCTATTGAAGAGATTAAAGTCTGGATAGAAGAGAACTATCCAGAGTATCGTGGTGATGTGGGGATATTTACATCCACATATACACAAGCAGAAAAACAAGTAGCACTATCTAAGACTATTATTCTCTCTACAACTAAGTCTGCTGGTGCAGCATTGGATATACGTGGGCTTAAAGCTACATTTGTTTTAAATGAACCATTTAAGTCTGAGGTACTAGCTAGACAAACTCTAGGCAGAACTAGAAACGATGATACTGATTATATTGAGTTTGTAGACACAGGATTTACCTCTACTAGACAGTATTATAGAGCTAAGAAACCTATATTTAAGAAATATGCTTCAGACTGTAAAGAAATACAGCTAGATTTCAATACATTGAATAATAAAGCTGAAGATCTTGAGCTTATTCGTGAGAATGTAAAAGCTCAATATGAAGCAAACCGTATGTTTATAGACTATCGAGATACGTTCGATATAAATAGTGTATATAAGAAAGAAGATAATAAGAAATGATACGTACTTGTGATCAAGCATTAGATATTATTAAAGCCCACCATAGATTTGGCGAAAGATTCAAAACTGGTGAGCTATTTCCAAATAAAATTAGCTTAGGCTTTACTAAAGAAGATCTGCTAGATAGTGTAACACTATTCTTTAATAATGATGATAGTTTACCCGATGTAGAATTATATATCAGCGTTTCTAATCATGATTTGACCAATAAAGATTTAGATATAGCAGATAGATTATTGACTCTAGGGGTATACGCTATAGCCGACTACTATATGAGTATGGCTAAAGAATCTAATAGTAAACCTTATGTAAAAGTCTCTATATCTAAAGATTATCTTTTTAGTGTATCCGTGACTTTGAATGGTTTATCTATTGAATGGGCCAAACAAAAAGATGGAAACTACACTTTATTAGCAAAAGATATTAATGGTAATCTATTAAAGCCTAAGTTTGTGGATAAACATGTAAGAATAACACCATTTATACTATTTGACTATTTTAATACATTAACTCTTAATAATATAGAATAAAACAATTCCGATATAGGCAATGCCTATATCGGATTTTCGTTATCTAAGACTTTTTCAGTTGTATACTATATTGGTAATAGTGATTATGTATTTCAATTATTTATTATTTCCTATAAGGAGGAATTTTACCATGAGAACTATTGATTTTAAGACAAATGCACACCAATTCGACGTAGCCAATTTATCATTGGCAACAGGTTTAACAATTAGTGAACTGATGATCAACGCAGACGCTCACTATCAAAAAACCTGTAAAGCCTTAATGAAAAAGGTGGTTACGAAAGACCTTGCTAAAGAGATTTACAAAAATCTCAAAAAAGGCAAGTTAACTAACGTTCGTTCCATTGGTGATGCATTCTATGTAATGGGTGCACTATCTTCAAAGCCTAAGAAAGATAAATTACTAGTGATCAAAGATTTGCTAGTAAAATATCTTTCTGTATTCTACAATAAACGTACAGATAAGTACGGCATTGTGAAGGATGAAGATATTGCAAACTTACTAGACGTTTGTGGAGAGACTAGTATTGTAGTTAAAGCTAAAAAAGCTAAAACTAACGACGCTAGTGACGAAAAACAAACAAAAACTACAGTAGTAGACACAAACAAGTCTTACAATCGATTAAATAAATTAATTAATTTGAAATCGATTAAGAAAGACGTTGTTGATGTATTGGTTAAATCCATCAACAAAGGCGCTTTCAAGCGTATCCAAACCCAAGCTGATAGTCTTGGTAAAGATCAAAGATTCTTCTTTAACAAGAAAGAATCTGATCTTAAAAACGGTTCTCTTGTACTACAAGGTGTTATGGATAATGGAGAAAGATTCAATATCAAAATTGAATTGCCTAAATCTAAAACAGCACCTAAGAAACAAGAAGAATCCAAAGAAGTTGCAACAGCTACAGTAGAAACAGAATCTACTGAAGCTTCTGCATAATCACTGTTAAATAAAGACGGGTAATCAATCCCGTCTTTATTTTTTGTCTTCTACAAGGACTTTAACTATATTATGAAGATTATTTTTCTTGGAGGTTCTTGGAGGAAGCACTATGGAAAATTTTGAATCATATACTAAGATAAGCGAGGAAGTATTTGATTTTGGTAATAATCTTATTATGAAGATTACTGTAGCATTCAATACTACAACACTAAGAAATGGTAATACTAAGTTTAGTCCATTACATAACGAATACACTTTAATTAATAATGGTAATAAGATAACTACAAATCTTAGATATAAGTACTATATGTCTTTGACTCAACGTGGGAACAATAATATATCTATAGATTTGACTTGGGAGAACTATGATGAGTTCTGTGAACTAATAGATACTATCATTGAAGTGTGTAATGTAAATGCACCTAACTCACCATTTGACTATGTGGTTGGTAGAGATGGTGTATCGTATGATTTAAGATGTAATTCTAATACAGTAAGACCTATGCTTATGAAAGACTATAAGGGTGCATCGTTATACTGTGTACCTGTAGTTATTGATAATAAGAAGACTGGGTCTTTCTATGCTGGTGTAAGTTTTGTATTTAATGAGTCTTCTGAAGATTCATTCAATGTAACTATAAACCGTATCAAAGGATTTAAAAGATTCTTATCTACATATAATCCATTGATTCATGCTAGTACTATGGCTAAGTATATGGGTACAACTGGATTGCTTGGAACTAATAATATAACGTTATAAAAAAGAATCCACTATGAGGAAATTCCTCATAGTGGGATTTTTTCTATTATACTGTGTACATGATTGGTTGATTACCATTTGCTGGGTTGACATAGTTTTCTTGTAAGAACTGTACAATCTCTTCACGTCTTGACGCTTGCTGCTCAAGAGAAGATAACTTAAGATCTATATTAGCAAATACTGTTTCAATACCATCAAAGTGTTTCAAGTATTCAAATAACCAAGTTGCTACATCAGCTGTAGCCAATCGTTCAAATGTTTCCATCTTAGTTGGTTCAATAGTCATTAAGTTAGATGGGTGCTTAACGAATACACCTAGTGTCATTTGGTCTAAAATATTAGATACTTGACCTGCCATATTCATAGTTACACGAACCATATTAGGCGGAATGTATTCAACGTATACGTTATTATTAAACAATGATGCAATGTTTGAATATTGTTGAGATAGCATCATATCATCAAAGCTTAATGCTTTAGCTGACATAACGTATGTACCATATTGCTGTACACCAGTTCTTGTAGTATCCAAGTCTTCCCACATAAGGTCTTTAACACCAAGAATTTCATAGTTCTCTGGAATATGTCTATCAAGAAGATAATAGTCTCCACGTTGATCTTCTTTAGTCAACAAGACTCTAATCATATGAGGGAAATATCTGCTAAATGTAGATAATGTATCTGGAATGATTACTTCACTAGCCCATTTATCTTTAGCTAGTTCAGGTGGTAACCCTAATGGCTTTGTACCTAGACGTCGTTCGATCTTATTAATAACATCAGTCATTCTATTATATGCCATGCCTATTTGCCTCCTTTAAGGGTTATTTTGGTTATATATCATAATGTTGAGGTGATAGATTTTATGCGAATTTCTTACGAAGCTGCCTCTAGATTGATGAGGAAAACAGCTATCAAAGTTTATTTAATGTATAACGGGGTTATTAATCCATCCCACCCATACACTACATTACACGTTCTGGATACACCATTACCAGATAATTCAGATGCCTATGCAAATACATCTGTATTTGGAAAGATCAATATAAGTTTACCAACTATATTTGATTATGGTAGAGATGAAGATACTGCAGAACGGTATGTAACTAGAGTCACTGAAATTACTTTACATGAGTTATCTCACTGCGAACAGGCTTTAGACATTTATCAATTACATTTCCAAGATAAATTGGTTAAGAAACAAGAAGCAGAGAATGAGTACAGAACTGGTACATTTATGCTTAATAGATTAGATGAGTTAGCTAAACTATTAGGTTATCAAATAGATGTAGATTTCATAAAGACTCATTATGTAGACAAGTATTCTGATCATAAGAACTTTGTCTATAGAAAGCCTGCTACATATCCAATATATCTTAACTATGTAATGCTAGGTGATATGACTAATGTCCCTAGAGATTGTGATTTGTATACCAAAGAATTTGGTGATTTACCAGTAAGACGTAATGGTATATACTTACCATCACATAAACTCTTTGAGTACTATGGTGAAGTTTACGATCGTTACTGGCCTATGGGTTGGAGATTTGTAACTCCGAATAAAATAGCTTTGATAGTAAAACCTAGGTAGAGTCATTGACTCTACCTAGATTCTTTTTATTTTTTTTCTTAGAAATTCTTTTCAGCGTAGTTTCTAATTTCTTTTAAGATATAATCTTCTGGTTTCATAACCAATGTAGAACCATCTTGATTAAACATTTGAATTGTACCCTCTTTGGTAACAGCAACGCTGTCATAAGAACTAATACCAAACGCTTCTGCCATAATATCCAAGTTAGCAGATTCAGTTTTGATGAAGTCTTTAACTTGTGGACAGTTAGTGATAGGAATAATAGTACCTTGATAAGATTCTTCTACTACAACTTGGTTACTATTTACAGTTGTATTATCTACACCAGCAGATTCAGTAATAAGTTTTTCTACGTAAGCTACTTTATGGGAAGGATAGATTACACGGTCCCAAGTGATAACTTTAATATTTTTTACATAAGACTTACCACCATTAACTTGCATAGTACCTAGAGCACGTAAACTGAAAGATGGTTTTTCTCCATCCATAAGGTCTCTATTAAAGTAATCACCGTATTGGTTATTAGTACCAGTAACGTGAGCTTTAATAAGATTACCCTCATTCCAAAGTTTAAGATATTTACAGCAAACTAATACTGGGTCGATAGTTTGTTGACGGGATAACTCTTGGCTCATAGGGTGACCTAATTCACCTTTAAGATTACCAGTTTCAAGAAGTTCCATAGCACGACTAGAACGCAATTCTGGTAATAGATCGCTAGGTAAGTAAATACGTTTATTACGGTTTTGTACACCTAAGTCTTGTAAAACTGTTAGTGCAATAATCTTACCATTAATTTCAGATACAATTTCAGAAGATGCGACAGCCATAGGAGCTTCGTGGATAATGTATGGGATGTTTTTAATGGACATCTATATAGTACCTCCGATTCTTATGGGATTTTAAAAATTAACTATATGTTTCCCCTATAAGTGCGTTCTGGGTAAATTAATTAGAGAACCTATATATAATCATCAATTATTCATAAGAAAGTGAGGGTATAAAGTAAAAATGCTAAGACGACTACGACAACGTAAAGCATACTTAGAAAGTAAGCGTAAACCTGGTGGGGTTATTATGACTCATGCTTATGAAAAAGCCAGAAGAAACCCTACAGAAGGAAACCTAAAAATTGCAATCGAGAACCATTTAAACTTAGATGCTTCATTAGACAAATCAGTAGATAAATCTATTGGTTTATATTTTGATGCTCTAAGAGTTTGTAATCCTGTACATGTGAAGAAATACTTTGGCCGAGTATTGGAAGGGGTACGTCGTGTACAAAATCCTGAGCATATTCGACAAGGTATGAAGAGAATTATTGCTGATGAAAATGTCATCAATGAAAGCACTGATCTTAGTGACCAACAAAAGAAAGAATATATTCATACTGCACATAAGATTCTTAATGAAGCAAATGCTCTATGTACATATGATAGAGTCATTAAGAATCATTCTATGATTAATAAACGTTTCAATACAGATAAGCTTATCTCAGAGAATGTATTCAATGAAGTTCAATCTAAAGTATATGCTATTAAGTTTGCAGAGTTGATTGATACTTATAAACTTCCTATAGAGGATAAGTATAAGATTACTCTAGAAAACTATTTCTATCTACTAGATAAGTATAATTGTGACTATGATAGATATGCCGTATTAGAAGCTATTACTGGATACTTCTTCGTTAGAGATACTGATAATGTATTACAAGAAAGCTTTAGAAAGATTATTAAACATTCTTCCGTGGTCACTGAAGCTACTGAAGAAGATACTGATCATATTGATAAAGACTTCTATGATGATGGTGGTAATGAGCTACTACGTAGCAATGTAACCCGCACCTGGAAAATATTAAAGCTGGACTCTGATGTTGGTTATAGATATAAAGAATTTATATGTTATGCTACTAAACCAGATGAGTTTGCTACAATTCTATCTAAGAGTCTAGTATTATCTGACTATATTCGTAAAGAAATCTTTGATCTTGTGGTCAATAGAATCGCTTCACTCCAAGAAAGGTATAGATATGATTATAATCAATTAGTATCTATCTTCAGAGGCTATGTAGAAGAATTAGAACGCCGTGATATGAAAGAATATCTCTATGTATTAGGTGAGCTATATTATGCTTTGGAATGTGATATCAAAGGTATCTTTACTACGCCTAGCAAAGCTAATTTAGAAGCTGTAGAAAAAGTACATATGGAAATGAGTTTCTTAGATACAGTTAAAGCTATTGGTGTAAAACTAGATAAGAAGCTTACTGAGTTATCTGATAATGAAAAGATGGCTAGTCGTACTTTTGATGCTGCTATTAAGAACTTAATGTCTGCTGTAACTAAAGATACAGAAGATAATGCTAGGGAAGAAGTTATCGCTGATAAGTTTATCCCTAAAGCTTCTACTATTATTAAACTAGCTATCACTACTGGTGTGTTATATATGGTAGCACCGACATTATCTGTAATTGGTTTATTCGGATGGTGGGTAACTAGACGTCAAGCTTCTGCTGATGAACGTAGAAAACTTATGGATGAATTAGACATCGAAATCAATATGTGTAATCGATATCTTAAAGATGCCGAAGAAAAGAACCAATTAGAAAAGATTCGTAATCTTATGAAGATTAAACAAAAACTTATCCGTGAAAAAGAAAAGCTTGGATACACTATGGTAGTTAAACATGGTGAAGCTATCAGTAAGTCTAAAGACGAGGATGATTAATAATGGGCTTATTCAAATCAGAGATAGATCATCCATTATTTTTTAGTGATGATGATATATATGTAAACTTTGATAGATTTGACCGTGGTAAAGGATTCAATGTGTGTTTTATACTAGGCTATCCAGCATCTGGTAAGACAACCTTATCATTCAAATTAGCTAAAAAGCATAATGCTGAATTATTAAACCTAGATGCTATAATTTATCCACAAGATGCTGAATGGCTTGTTGATTACTGTAAGAAGCACTATAAAACCTTTTATGAGTTTATTAAAAAGAATCCTGGGTACCTAAAGTTCATTAATACATACTCAAGAGTATTTGCTGATGGAGAAGACCCTATGACTCCAGAAAAGAAACAGCTTACTATTGAACGTAGAAGATGGATTATTAAGATAATTGAATTCTGTATTTCTAAATCACATAAGATAGTCATAGAGGGTGTAGATTTGTATCCTATATTTACAGTAAACCCTGAACTATGTGAATATCCTATAATTATTAAGGGTACTAGTAAACTTACATCAATGCTTAGATATGTAAAACGGGACCTTGAGTCTGGCGAAATACAAAATGTATTAGACTTAATAGAATGGTATGGTCAACAATCGACAAAGCTAAATGATTTTAGAATACATATGAGAGTTTTTATGAAAGGATAATATATGGGATTCCTTGACGAACTAACTAATTCTATTATCCTTGAAGCAGAGGATAATAAGAAGAAAAAAGATACCCCTGCTGAAGATGATGATACAATGGAACCAGATGTTCCTGAAGATGATGATACTCAAGAAGAACCACCAGCAGATGATACCGCTGATGACGACACCGATGATGATGTTGAGCCTGATGATGGAGACGATGAAGTTCCTACTGATGACGATGATACTGATACTGGTGATGACGGTACAGATGGTGGGGATACTGCAGATGATACAACAGAAGATGACGGAGTAGAACCTGATGCCGATGATGATATCCCAGACGATGATGATGGCGGAGAAACAGCTGATGGTGATGGGGACGATACTGGTGATGATATAGAGCCAGATACATCAGAAGACGGTGAGGATATACCAACCGAAGATGGAGACGATGCTCCAGACGCTGGTACTGACGATACAGCCGATGACGGTGGATATGGTGACGATATCGAACCAGATACTGGTGAAGATGGAGATGACATTCCGTCCGAAGATGGTGATGATGTGCCTGATGCTGGAGGAGATGATGGTGGAGACACCGATGACTCTGGAGATGGTACAGGTGATGCTGGTAATGATGATGGTAATACTGGTGGAGACCCTAAACTAGATACTGATATCAAAGCCATTGAAGATAATCTTTTCAACAATCTAAAACCAGAACAAAAAAATATAGCAATAAAAGAACTTAAGACTAGATGGATGGATTTGTATGATCAAATCAATCGGTTTATTACTAAGATCGATTATATTGCTAAGACTCCAGACAATATCAATATAGTACTACGTGTGACCAAACTTACTCAACAATTACGTGATACAGTTGAACACTATATCATTAATACGTTTGCGACTAAGTCTTATATTGAGAATAAGTCTGAACTATTTTACTCGCTGCTTATATTAGATAGACTTGTCAAACTACTTGCCACTACAGTTAAAGACGATACAGAAAAAACTGAGTGACCAGTCTGCCCCGTTTAGCTAATATAACAATATATTAAAATGCGCTAATTTGAGCATTAATGTTTAAATTAAACTATCCTGAAAGGAGACTACAAATATGCCAGTTGTAGGTAATCAATCTAGCGATGTTGTATCCAGCCGCTCTTTCCATAAAGGCTCTGAATACGAATTCGCTAATGCCATTGTAGAAATGGCAGAAAATATCGCAAGCGAAACACAAACAGATTTCTTTACTGAATCTGCTCGTTTAATGCGTAATAAGGACGCTGCTCGTGCCCTTAAAAACTTCTTCGTAAATGAATCTGCTGATGCAGACGAATTTGCTGACAATCCAGCAGGTCTTCGTGACCATGAATTGATGATGGAACAACTTTTCGAAAACGACCGTCAAGGTATCTTGGAATATGCTTCCATCGGTTCTTACAACCCAGTTATGGGTCTTGTATTACCTTTACACAAAAATATGATGATGAATAACGTTTTCGATAAAGGCGTTATTCCTAAAGCTGTAGCTAAAACTCCTAAGTTCACTTTGAGCATGGAAGTGCGCAAAATGATCGGTGTTGATGGTACTGAAATCGATATGTTCACAGAACAAAATCGTATTTTTGAATTGATGGAATCTTCTGCTCCTACACGTCGTGTATTCGTAGAAGTTAACCAAACTAAACCTATCATCCCTGGTGGTGCTGATGAAAAAGCTATGCGTGAACACTTGAACTTGGCTCTTTATGGTGCTAAAGACGGTTTCAACAAAGCTTATGATGCATACTCCATTACTACAGCTATCACTGGTATCGTAATCGACGGTACTAACGCTAAAGAAGGTGATGCAATCGTTGTTGACTCCAAAGCTGTAAATGCTGCTGGTGAAACTTACAAAACTGTAGGTGTTAAAACTACAGGTAATACTGGCGACTTGGTAATCGCTATTAGCCCTCGTCGTTTCGAACCTGGCTATGGTGAATTGGATCGTCAAATCACTACTAAATTCAACTTCGTAAAACCTGGTACTACAGACGTAGTTGAAGGCTTTATCACTGGTTTCACTAAAAACAATCAATTCATGATTTCCTGTGTTGGTTCTGCTGACATCAAAGGTGTAATCATTGATTCTAAACGTGACACTTCCAATGCAATGGTTGATACTCCTTCCGTACGTTGGGATGCTGTAACTCAAATCGTAGAAATCCCTAATGCTAACCCTATCAACGTTCCTATTTCTCCTGAAGAAGTAAAAGACGTTCAAGCGTTATACAACGTTGACCAATTGTCCAAAACTCTTGGCTTGATCAAAGACGTATTGGGTAACTACAAAGATGACAAAATCCGTAAAGAATTGAATTTGTCTTTCAAAACTATGCCTGCAGCTAACAAACTTGCAGCTACATTCGACTTCTGCCCACCAGAAACTTATAACATGGATCCAGTAAACTGGAGACGTACAATGTTCATGGACCAATTAGATATGTATGTAACTACATTGCTCCAAGTATTGAACGATCCTAACGTAACTGTATCCGTTATCGGTGCTCCTGCATTGATTCGTCGTATTACTCCAGTAGAATACACTTACCAATCCCCATCCAGCATTGGTCCTGTAGAATTGGATTACAAACGTACAGTTGTAACTTCCGATAAACGTGTTTACAACTTCGTTTCTTCTGACAAACTTCGTAACGATTCCAACTTGATTATCGTATTGAACCCTCGTAACACTGACCGTGTTATCTACACTATTTACGATTATCAATTGTACTTATCCAACGAAATCCGTAACAAACAAAACTACGCTCTCCCAGCGGTACATGCGTTTGAACGTTTCCACTTCTTCTCCTATCAACCAGTACAAGGTCGTCTTCGTATCTTGAACGCTTCCGGTCTTCGTGATACAGTTCAAAATACTAAACCTGTAACTAAAGATTACAACGAACGTTACGACATGAACGACCATGGTTTCTATGATTCCATCCGTCATGACGGTACTAAAGTTGTATCCCCAACTGGTTACCCTTACCCTGTAAAATACGACTTGGCTTCCAACCCTCATACATACTCTGTAGAAGCTGAATTGACTCCAGCAGCTCAAGCAGCTAAAGCAGAATTGGATGCTATGCGTGCCGCAGGTGTAACTTCTAAAGTTGAACCATTCGAATTGGATCGTGTAGTTCGTGAAACTGAAAAATAATATCCACATTCAGTAATACTATACTGATGGTGAATTAGTATAGCATTCGTGGTTTATTGTAAAAGAGCAGGCCTATAGACTGAGTGTCTATAGGCTCACTCTTTGTTTTCACAAGGGGATAAGAATGGATAAAGCAAAAACAAATTATGATTTTAATGATCTCTTAACTATAATTGATTCGTTAAAACACGATGCTGATCCTGATGTCCTTCGAAACTTTGCATATGAATTAAACATGTTCTTTAGAGATGTCAAATGTGAAGGTGTCTTATACACTAATAACACAGACTTAGACTTCTTTGGTGTATACGTACAACCAGTCTTAAAAGAAAGTGATATCTATCCTTTACTTATATCTGATTATACTACCACTATCGAGAAGTACTATGTGGAACTTGACTCTAAACTATTTAATCCATTGCTAGGTTTGACTAATAGAGAGATCCTCGCTATTATTTTACATGATATAGGTTCAATGATTAACTCATCTGGTCCAATAGATCGTGCAGTAAAAGAGATTGATTTATATCTTGATACTACAAATGATGTACTACGTACTACAGACAATGTAAATTATGTAGCTATACTTACATTTGGATTGAAAGATTTATTACATAAATTGACTTCTATCTTCACGGCAGACTTGACTAGTAACGTTGCTATTGATGACTTTATTATGTCTTGTGGGTTCATTAATGAGCTTAATAGTGCTATTAGCAAACTCAAAAAGTTTGGCTACTTAAACATGTTCTCCGAAGGTGGTTCTCCTTCTGCGATTATTGCATGGACAATCCGGATCTACAATGATATCAAAGGTCAACGTATCCGTACTATACGTTTACTACGTAAAGCTGCTTCTTACACACCAGTACGCTTAGTTAAACGTGAAATGAATCATATGATTACTGCGTTATCTAGAATTGATGATTCTTCTATCCTAGAATCTGTATTTGACGACGTTAAATTGAAATACCAAAGTATGACTAAGAAATTCACTATGTCTTCTATTAAAGACATTGAAGAAGACTATTATGATTATGCTGTCACTCTTCAAAACGTTAATGACGAGGACGATGCTCTATTACTCTTGCATAGGATTAATAGTCGTATGAGCGTTATTGATGGTATTCTTAATGACGATAATCCTCAAATCTCTGATAGAGAACGTAAAGCATTCGCTGATTTATATGAACGATATAACAAATTGCGTAATGACGTTGTAGCTAAGAAAGTATATAAACGTAATTATCGACGTATTTATGTAAACTACGGCGAAGAAGACTAAAAAAAGACTAATAAACAAATAGGCTATCATAGGGCACTGCTCTATGGTAGCCTATTTTTGTCTAAGTAGGAAATTATAACTAGTATAACACATTCGTAATCAAAATTAAGTTAGATTTTCTATAGGAGGAAACTTAAAATGGCTCTAGGACAATCATTATTTAACACACGTAAAGCAGGTAATGGTAGCAACAATCGTTCTGTGAACGTATATTGTGGTTATCGTTTCCGTATGCCAGATGGTGACAAGGATAAAGCACCTACTGGTATGGATATTTCTTATTGGAATAATATGCTTAAACTTACTATTGCTCATTTAGTTAAGTCTAATGGTAACAATGGTGAATACTATACAATGGACCGTGATAACCGTGCTGATGCATTCTTGACACCAGTTAAAGCACGTATCTTAGCTAATGAATTACGTAAGTTTATTGATGCCGATGGTGCTATTAAATCTGCTGGTGTAACTGCAGGTAAGACTCTTGTAACTGTATCCACTGGGGAAGAATTCGAAGTAGCTAAAGCAGACTACCCATGTATCACAATCCGTAAGTTCTCTGATGATGCATCTAAAATTGAAATGGAAATCTTCTATGAAATTAAT
>CALISH010000130.1 GCA_938041275.1 uncultured Solobacterium sp. | reverse complement strand
TAGCTTTATCAGTTAAGAATATTTTACCGTTGATGATTTCATAGTCATTTTTAACTAATACATATCCATCATCCATTACCATAGTCATACGGTTATTGTTTGGAGAATCTAAGTATCCATCAAATGGGAATGGTATAGTAATACCTATAGCATCATCAGTTATATCAGCCATTACCATTTCAGACTTGATGTACTTATTATATTTTCTGAATATAGTATTATAGATGAATGTAATATTGAACCCACGATTATCTAAAACTGTATCATCGGTAAACTCAATTACATCACCAGTGATCTTATATCGTTTAGGAGACACTAGCGTACTACCAATAGTTACAAATAACCCATTATTAGATTTGATATAATTAAAGAATGGGAATATAATTTGGAACTTATGTGTACCCTCTATAGGTGTAGTTATAAACTGATCTTCTATATTTATAGAGAATTCATTCTCTGGATAATCATAGTAGTAGCATACAACGTTATCAGCTATATTTAGTAAGAACTTTGTATCAGTGATTTCAATACCAGTAGAAGTGTATCTAAATCTAGACTCTTCTAAACGCCTACCATTAACTAATAGAATAATTTTATTCTTTTTAGGTATATACCCATCGTAAGGATAGCTAAGATTCAATTTACTTTGTTTATTATTGTCTACAGCTATAGACTTAACTTTCTTATTAGTTACAGATTGATCTTCTGGATATGTATAAACCACTTTTATAGTGATACCCTTACGCATTAATAAGTTTTGTTTATTAATATGGAGCGTATTCTTAAGAATAGTATACTCAGTGAAAGCTAATGGATCACCATTCACATACACTTCGATAACGTTATTATTATTTATATAGTCTGCAAATGGGAAATTAAGTTCATACTTAGTTTCACCAGGTGTATTTACTGTAATAGTTTGAGTTTCGGTATGTAACGCTACTGGTCTAGTATTAGAGTACACAAAGTTAGTATTAACTATACGATCTTTAATAAACTTATCACTATTATCTATATTGGTGATATTAAGTTTATTGTCTGAAGTCAACGTAGAGAAATATATATCTTTTTGTAAGTATACAGATGCGGTATCGGCAAAGTATACACTATGGTCTACATAGTCAATATCATCTGGTACTTCGGTGATGATAGTATTAGATGTATCTTTAGCTGTAGTTTGAATAGTTTTAAATTTAAACTTATACTTATCAGAGTAGATAAATAGAGCTATAAGTTCTCTATTAGTATTAGTATCATTGATATTCCAATCTATATCATCAGTAAAGATAATCTTAGTGAAATCGTCATTGAATTTATACCGTGTAGGGTCTATAAATGTAGAGCCAACAGATAATCTTAAACCAAATCCTTTAGAGAAATAAGTGTCTTTATCCACAGGGAACTCAATAGGTACTTCTCTTGTATTATTATCTACTATAGTAATGAATTTAGTCTCTGTCTTAATAGTATAATCATTGATATTAGCTGGAATATCTGGTGTCTTATTACTTAAGAAGTCAAATTTAAGTGTAGTCTTCCCATCAAGATAATGCTCATTGGTAAAAACTATCTTATTATCAATTATACGATATTCTGATGGTTGTATTAATAAGTCATCTGCATATAGATGGAAGTAATTACCCTTATTTAGGAATTCGGTATCATTATTTGGATACGGAATAGGTATATTATTATGATCAGTTATAGGCATAGTGCTAGTAGCAGTATCCATAACTTCTTCTGTATCTAGATACGTTTTGTATTTATAGTTAAATACATAGTCTCCAGTATCAGGATCAGACTTTCTATCTTTTAAGAGATAGTATTTAAAGATTCTAATATCATCAAATCCAAATAACGAGCATATATCTACCATACAAGTTGGTGTAGACTTAAACTTTAGTAGCTTATTTAGATTCTTAACCATAGCTATTTGATATTTCAATGGGATTTCATCATAGTATGGTACATCATGCCATTCAAAGATATATCGAATACATCTTTCATCTAATACATCTAGCTTGATGATATGCTCCCCAGATTCAGATATAAGATCTATCATAGTTTGTAATAGAATAAAGATAGTTATAAAGTTAGTATAGTAGTCACTATCAAATCTATAAGCTTCAGAATATACAGTAGCTACAGTATATGCACGGTTTACTATATAACGATTTTTAAATTTATCAGATAAAGCTTGTTGGTCTATACGTGGTAGATATAGTAATTCAAAGTTATCAGCTTTACGTGCAGCATATGCAGTAATACCAGATGCAATATAGTTTAAGTAAGCATATCCAGGACCAATATGCCTAGAACGTATAGAATCCATTATTCCATACTCTTCAAGTATATCCACCTCAAACTCTGACATCTCATGCATAGGCTTACTAAAGTCTACACCGATATTATCTTTACGTAAGTCTTCATCTACATATAAGAATGGCATGCCTAATGGTGGTTTACCCATAATCATTCGGTAATACTCATTATATTCTACATAGTGATTTATAAAGTATTCAGCTGCAATCTTACGACAAGTTTCTCGTTTATTTAATGGTATAAGACGTGGGTCTTTCTTAATACCCATCCAATATTCTCTACCTATTTCACAGCGAGATAAGATAAGGTCATTATATTCATAAGCATCATATGGAGCTTTACTTTCTATAGATTGAATATATAGGTCAGCATAATACATAGATGCTTCAGATTCCCTAGAATCAGCTAAATCTTTATCTTTTACTACTGCACCTAATGCTAAGATCTTACTATAGTATACAGTATTATCTACAAAAGGCTCAGGTGAGATTGCTTTAATAATATGAGAAAGTCTCATTCTTTGTAGTTCCTCCCTTCGGAATGGAATTATTCGATTACTACTATGTACTGACCGTAATATCCTATTTAGCCCAACATCAAGTTAATCGTACCTATTTAAATAACAACAGGAGTGTTTAGATTATGAGTCAACCATTTCCGGACTTAAGTATTATAGTAAGTCCAAATAATCCAGTTATAAAATCTCCTTTTGTACCATACCAATTGGAGTTCTATCAAACTAAATATTCTCTAATGGATATTGATAGATATACAAGTTTTGTAAAGAATGCAGTATCTAGATTTAGAGCATCTAGAGCTTATAAGAACTATAAGTTCTTCTTAATGAATCTAGGTATGGATAGATGCCAAATCAATAATAATATCACTATGGATATGGCAACTATCGAAATGCATCATAACATGCTAACTATCTTTGATATTGCTTTTATTATTACTGAGCATATCATTAATACTACAGGGTATATTACTTCATTTGACTTAGTACAGCATTTACGTAAAGTTCATCATGAGCATAAGGTAATGCTTGTAATGTTAAATTTAACAGCTCACCAACTTTATCATAATACAAATAATTTTTTCATCCATCCAGATATGTGTTTTGGTAACTGGGGAGCTTTCCTAGAAGAGTATAAATATGGTATTACTATTGAGATAGCTAATAAGATTATACGTTATTTAGATGAAGCTATTAAAGTCGGTTCCACACAAGATAATGGATTGATGGAAGTTCGTGATCATTTAGTGAATTGGAGTCGATATAATGAGTACAACCTTGGAAATCAGTCTTACGGTAATACTAACCCTTAGTATTATAGCTTTCTTCTTTATGGCTAGTGTAATCATTAACCGTGTTACATATTTTTATGAACAGCAAATGGCTTTTAAACGTTCTAGAATAAAAATAGACGTACGTGAAGTCGATGCTATGATTGATAATATGATTCAAGAGGGTATCAATGAGTTTATAGTCATTAATAACTTAGCATTCAGTGATGATAACTATATTAGAGAAGACGTAGAAAAGCAAATGCGTAAATACGTATCTGACTATATTATAGACAGAACTACTCCAGTATTCTTGGAGAAAGCTCACTATGTATATAGAAAAGAATCTTTCACTAATATAGTGGCTAATAAAATCATTATTGGTGTAACCTTGTATGTAGCAAAAAATAATGCTGAAATGAAGAATAGATAGAAAGAACCCCATATAGACATTGTCTATATGGGGATTCATTCTGCTAATTGCTTTATCGAGGTTTACCATTGAACTGTCATTGCAGACCAATGATACTATAGTGTTATATAGAATTAAATATCTAATCTATAATTCTTATTATAGTCTTCGAGTTCTTCTTTAGTTAGATATCGACCCAATAGTTTATCTAAAGCAAGTTCACCGACTTTATCTTCAAATAAGCCACGAATGTGGATACAGAATGTATTTAAGAAGAAATACTTCTTCTTCTCCATACATCTAATCATAAATGCTTTATATAAATCCAAGACAGCATTAGTTGCACCAGTATGCTTAAATAATCTATATAAGATACCAGTTAAACTAGAAAAAGCAAGAGTATCAGAGAAGTCGAATTCATCAATGGCAGTTAGAACTACACTAGCAATACGGTAATCATTCTTAATATTAAACCAAGCTTGATTACAAGATTCTAGATATATTAATATATTAGAAGATTTATGCTTAACGCACATACTCAATACATTACCATCTAGCATATCTAAATATTGTTTAGCGAAGAACTTATACATAGTTACATTATCATCTGCAATAATAGATTCTAGTATGAGATCTAAAGAGACTCCATCACTAGTTAATTCATGAATATATAGAATTCTTTCTGCTACTGAAAGATTCTTTAGTTTAGCTGAATATTCCATTTGACACCGCCTAAAAATATATTATAGTTCTACAACGTTAGTTAATTTAGCAAATTCCTCAGGGAATAGTTCTTCAAATTTAGCAGTATCTCCTGTATAAGAAGCAACTTCTTCCCAAGTCTTAGTTGTATAATTGTAACGTTTTGTTTTATCTTTAGTAAATAAAGCTAAACGATAACGGCAAGCATTAGCACTAGTTACGATAGGATTAGTCTCATCTACTAAGATATGAACATACTCTGCATTATATTCTCCCCTTTCTGGAGTAATGATATGATGCTTACCAGTACGGTCATAATATAAACCACTTTTCCAAGCGGCTATTGCACAGTTACCATCTAAGATAATTTCCATAGGTTTTTCTGGTACAGGAGGTAACTCAAAAGTTACTCCAGTAACTCTACCTTGTTTATCTTCTAAACGTAAAGGTACCAATGTAATATCTGTACCTTTGATCGTTTTGATACTACTATTATAGAAATATGGTATGTAATTAGTAAATTTACTTGGTTTACTATCTAACGCTTCACCGATAATCACTAAGTTTTCAATATCACCCACAACATCTTCAGGTGTTTTTGCTTTAAGTTTAACACGATAATCTGTTTCTAAGTAATATTGAGCTAATATATTGTCATAAGTTGTAAATGTTTTAGTATTAGCATCATATCCACGTTCTACATCGATTATAAAATGTACATCAGCACTTTGTACTTCTGTAAGATTATTCTTATAGAAATCAATAAAAGGGTATACTGATGGTGTATTGAGATGATCTGTAAATACACTTAAAGTATAAATATTTCTACCATCGCTTGTAGCAGGTTCACTTGGCCCTCTATCCTTAGCTTCACTACCATCAAATGGGAAATTTGTATCACAGTATACTGCCCTATGGAAATTCCAACTAAATTTCTTATTAGGGATGATAATAGTGTTAGTTTTATTATGATATAAGACATTACTATCACCTAAAATATATACAACATCCCCAGACTCAGTATTAATATTTTTCAATTCATTAACATCGCTAAGCGTAATAATATAGTCTTTAGCTGTTGGACTATAGTTTCTAAATGCAATTTGTGCTTTATCATCGATAAATTTATAATACTTATAATCTTCTTCTGTAGGTTTTATGTAATCAAACCATTGCTGATATACATAACGGAACTCTTTATCTTTATTTTCTTCCCAATCTAAATTACAATAATTGAAGTATTTAGTATAATCATGGGACACTACAGATATACTTAATTTAGCTAATCTTTCAGATTCTTTAATTAAGAAAGCTGTCATTTCTTCTGTAGGATCTACTGCAATAAGCGTATAATATTGGGAATGTGCATCTGTAATAGTAGCATATTCAGAAACTTTGCTAATATTATTCTTAACGTATTCATCATCAGGATTCAATGTGGAATTTATAAGATTGAATTCAGATTTACCCTTAGGTACGAAGATTTTAAATGCTGTAGAAGTATTGTCAACACCAGGAGTACCTATAGTGTTTTGCATACCATCCCTCATGCCAGCACGGTTACGTAGAATGAGTTCTTCATCCATGATAATAGTATCAGTAATAACTGCTTTTACATTAGGATTACCAGATACGATAAATTGGTCACATTTGATTACTGCAGCATGTGGAACTTTGCCATTGATATAGAAATCGGATGTATATTCCGGTAAAGATACTGTTCCTTTATATTCGAAAACATCACTACTATCTTCTAGAGCAACAACGTTTAGCATAGTTAATTCATCTTCAGTAAGATCTTTTTTCTTTTTCGATACGATAGTATCATCATTAAGATTCACTCTAAGATTATATGTAGTGTCATTATTATACAAATCAGTATATTTAGTCATACGATAGCTAGTATTACATAATTGACCAAAATTACGTTTACCAAAATTAATAGTAATATTGCGTTTATCTGTAGAAACTTTTTCCATAAAAGTTTTTGTTGGCCATCGGATAAGATAATCCTTATCTTCTGGTACAGTATATGTAGTCAGTCCTGGAATAATACCAATACTATTATGGTTTAAATTGTCTGTAGGCGATGGATAAATAAACCCTTTATTGATATTTACGTTACCACCAGCTATTCCGTTAATCACTTCAGCAGCTTTAATCTTTTCTTCGACTTTAGTAGAGATTGTCTTTATATTATTAGCTAATCCACCTATTGTAGTAGAAGCAACTACCCCTGACTCAGAGATAGCTGCTTTTACATTATCAATATCTTTTTTAATTCCTTTGAACTCATCCTCGATATATCTTAGAATTTGCTCTGTTATGTTTTTAGTTTCTCCCATTTTACCCCTCCATTAATATTCACTCGAAACATACTCTTCAGGATATAATTCAGAGAATAATTTATCATCAGGGGTAGCATTAGCTACTTCTTCCCAAGCCTTAGATGAGTAGTTATATTTTTTAGTTTTATCCATATTATAGAAACGGAATCTATAAAGTCTTGCCGCCAAACTATTTACGATTTGGTCAGACTCATCAATTATAAATATATCACGTTTAGCCAATTCATCAGCAGTACTTGGTTTTATTGCATACTTATCATATTCTCTATATACCATAGGGCCATATTCTATATCTTCTACAGCATTGCAATTATTTAATGTCCATTCTGTAGGACTAGTTGGTGCATCTGCTACGAAAAATTTATTAGCACTATAATTAAATTTTTCACCAAATTTATTAAGTAGAATTTTTGGTAAAGTTATATTAGCATTACTAATAGTTACACTCTTAATATTTCTATTATAGAAAACAGGGATAGTTGATTTCATATTATGTAATTCATTATGTCCATCTATATGGATATCTTCTAATAGATTACCATTTGTATCTACAAAATATACATAGTCTGGGGCCACAAAGTACATATATTTCCTATTAGGCATAGAATGGTCTTGAGGCGTACTAATAGCAATTTTAATTTTAGATTTAGATGGGTCTTTATATGATTCACCATTACCGTCTAACTCTAACAATGGGAATCTTATAGTTTGCTCAGATACATCAGTAAAATCTAAAGTATAAACTTTTTTACCATCTTCTAATGGATGATCAGAACCACCTTCGAATCTGGATAGTCGGTTAATAAATTTATCATTACCCCAAGAGCAATCAATTTCGCTAGTAAATTTCCATTTTTTATCTGTATTATTTACTAGTATTGCAGAATTTTCGTTTAGATGTGTCTTATTATTGTCGAAATCATAAAAAGATACTATAGATCCTTCTTTATTATCATAAACAGAATCTATTCGTGAAATGATATCATTAAAAGTAATACATGGTAATTGGTTTTTAATACTATATTTAAGAGATATATAATTATGAACAGCATCGTTATCGATATAATAAGATGATGGTCCTACATCGGAATTATATAAGTATGGACCACTAATATCATTAGAAATTTCGCTTACAGGCATCCATTTCAAGCAGTCATAACTAAAGTATTCAGTTTGGTCATAAGTTAAAAATAATATGTCATAAAGTGAAAGTCGAGTAGATGCATTTTTTAACCACTCTGTTATATCATCGGATTTATTTAGATAAATTTCACATAGAGAGTGACCTAAAGCGATATGACTATCATTAAATGATACCATTTCAGGTGCCGTTTCTGTACTAGCGTTACGTTCAGTAGATAACAATACACATGGCTCTGTAACAGTTTCATCAATATAAATTCTAATAGGGTCGGTAGACGAATTTTTATTTATATTTTTCTTGACGAGACGTGCCATTGTTGCTGCCAATATATCAAAAATTACAGTCTTACATATTACAGCTTTTACGTTAATATGAGCACTTGAGACAAATGTATCAGTTTTGATAACTGTATCTGATTCTACTTTATTATTATTAATAAAGAAATCACTATCAGGGGATGGTAAAGATACATGTATACTTTCATCAGTATTTTCTATAAACTTATTATCAGTAGAAACCCCTATCATATCCAATCTATAAGTATCTACTAAATCTTTAGGAGTATTATTTGAAGTGACAAGATTATCAGCAGTCACATAAACTTCTAGATTATATGAAGGGTTATCGTGCTCAGAACTGTTATTTTTGTACTTATAAAGATCTTCTTTATATGATGTATTAGAAAGATATGGTAAATTATTTTTAGTAAAATTCATTTTTACTAATGGGACAGTCAAATCAGAATATTTAGCACTAATAGATTCATTTTGGTTACTTTGTAGTGAATATAGTTTATCTTTAGCACTTTTCATCGATTCAATATTAGGCCAAGCTAGCATATATTCATTATCATCTGGAACTTTAAAATCAATATAGTTAAGATTAGGTATTATAGTATATTCTTTACAATATTTACCATATTGAGAGTTTTTTATTACACCAAACCCATCAACGATATCATATCCACCAATATCAGATGCAACTTTAGTTTGAATTTTTATAATTTCATCAGAAAGGTTTTTAGTCATACCGCTAGATGAAACACCAACAGCCTCAATAG
>CALISH010000129.1 GCA_938041275.1 uncultured Solobacterium sp. | reverse complement strand
GTTGTCCTTTCTGTATGTACTTCCCTGTCTTAATTCTGCTGCTGGTTTCATTAATTTTCCTCCTGATTTATTTTATTTATTATTCCTGAAAACAATGTTGAAATATTTGGAAATATTTGTAATTCTCCATTTAATTTATGAGTTGTTGATGTCAAAAAATATATTTTATTTTTTTTCTTCAATCTCAAATATTGCTTTGTTTATAGCAACTAGAATATTATTGCGTAATTTATCAATATTCTCATCTTTCACTCTAGAATTCTTTATAAATTTATTCTCCACTTTAATATATTCTCGTATTGTTGTAGCAGGAATCCTTCTTTCGAAATTATCTTTATAATGATAAATTACAATCGGTATATTTGAATATATAGATTTTGTTGCAACCTTCTCCCAGATGTAGCTATCTGTTTCTCCTAGCGACATTCCAAAGATTATTATTAAGTCAGCCTCATTTATCATTGCTTCATTTCTTTGATTATTATTATTCTTACAATATTCAATTATTTTTTCTTTAACAAAAAATTTAGATATTTCTTCCCCCATTAAATCAGATATTTGTGTCTCATCACTTACACCTAAAACAGGATTATTATTTAGCAAACCATGCGCATGGCAAACTTTGTCAATTGTTGTTGAATATGCTTCAGACGTAAATGACCCATCATACTTCTTGGGTGAACTATCTAAAATTTTATCTAATACCATTGTATAGTTGAAAGTGAGAATTCTCACTCTATCAGAACTGGGAACAAATCCCTTAACATATGAGTGCAGCCTTGAAGAGTAGGCTTCTTCTAAATCCACCAATAAATTATCTAATGTTTTTTTAAAATTTATTTGTTTTCCGTCCGTTACATAGTCGGATTCCTGTTTCTGTAAATATAAGTTAAGATCATATTCGACTTCTTCAAAGTCCTCAACAAACTTATCCCATCCATCTTTCGGATTTGTTTTCCAATATTTTTTTGAAAGCTCACCAATATATAACTCCAAATCTAACCAATTGCTTTTCTCATTGACTGCATTTTTATCTTGTTCGTCATATAGTGATTTGTATATATAATTTGAATACGGTCTCTTATCAGTTGCGTTGCTTTTTCGTTCTTCATAAATGACTCTCTGATCGTCATAAAAATTTTTATATGATGTTTTCATTTTATATTGTAGATCAAGTCCATTTCCAATCAGAAATAAAATATTCATATGTGTATACCTGTCCAAATGAACTATAGTCTATTTAGACACTTTCCTTTTTAAATATTATATGTGTATTTAAGGTATATTGAACACCCTAAATTCACATAATTGCTTTTTTTAGAAAATAGACTCTAAAAACACAAGTTAGGAATTGGTTTAATACCGATCGTGTTATTTATTCTTATCAAATCACAATAAAAGAGAAGTGATAAACTTCTCTTTTTTGTTTGACTAAATATAATTATAACGCTTTTCCAACATAAATTTCAGACTGTTTTTTTAATAATTATCAGCACTAAGATTTATATAGATAATACAGAAAGAAAGGATAATTTATGAAAAAAAGTATATCAGTTATATTCTTGATGGCAGTCACTTTAAATTTGTTGATAGGTTGCACTGTTCAAAAGGAAAATAAAGAAATACATAATTCTTCTGAACATAGTCAATCCAACAAAGAAGAAGTCACTATTGATGTTAATAAATTGTCATCATTACATGAAATTTCAATATCTGAAATATCCGTATCAGATAATTCTAAATTTTTTGATTTGGATGGAAATCCAATTAACCTAAGCGAAATAATATTGAAAAAAGGTGAATATTATATAATTGATGAATCATCTATATCTATTAGTGAAGTGATTTTATCTCCTATTAAGATTGATGCAAATTATAAAGTTTTAAAAGAACAAGTTGTTGAATTTGCAAATCTTGCAAGTTATTCAAGTGTTGAAAATGACAACATAAAGATGAGGGATATATTGCAACGTATTATTGGTTTTAATACGATACTTCCAATATCACATAACTTAAGCCAAATACAATTCATTCCATCTTCAGATATTGTTATTACAATCTATTTCTATCCGATCTGTTATAAAGTAGATGCAATTACCGATTCGTTTTATACATTAAAAGGAGCTCATCAATTTGACGGATTATATTGTGATGGCATTTATGAAATTAGAATAGTTGAATAGTAAAAAAATTGACCAATATTATATACATGTAGTGTCAGTAACAGAGCATAATTTTAAATAATTACGCTCTGTTACTTTATATTATTTCTATGAAATTAAACTGATAATTTGCTACACGGTTATTTTTTTATTTTTTTATATTCAACTTTCATCCGTGTATTTTGATTGATTTCTTTTATTGCTACTTCAATGGTATATTTTTCAAAATTTGGACGATCAAATTTACCTGATTTATAGCAATAATCATCTTTTGAAAGTCCAAACATTTCTAAAATTCCATCTCTAAATCATCACTTTTTTCAATTAACTGTGACTGATTATGGTTACTTTCAATAAACTCAATGCACTTTCTTTCTAACAAAGTAAAATTACAACACCATTTAACATAATACGGATCACCATCAATCTGTTTTCTATATACCACCGCCGATTTGTTTTCTATCCCACTTAAGATACTTCGCATATAAGTTTGCTGCAGTTTCATCATCCTATTCTTTGGAATGCTTTGATTTGATAAATCAATTAGTTGTAATTCTGTCCTTGGAACAGGAATCATATTATTAAATAACATATACCCTAGTTTGTTATCACTGTTTCCAAGTTCATGTAAGCTTAAAACGAATTGCTTTCTATATTTCATTTTTTCTTCTTTTTCCTTTGAGTAACTTGTCAAAGGCACAAAGTATGAAACATCATTGCTTATCTCTAACACAGCACCCACATATACACCGCCTTGTGTTGAGTTGTGCAATGATATTCTTGTGTCAAATGCTTGAAGATAGTTCATATAACTATTAGATATTGTATATAGATATATTTTTCTTTCCATAATTCCTCCACAAAAAAAGCCTCAATATGAGGCATTTTTTAACTTCCTACTACGGCTAGGACTCTCCACATTTTGTCAAATTCCTACTACGGCTAGGACTCTCCACTAACTACAACTGAATGATATCACATTTATACATTTAATACAATCTCTCGCAAAGTCTTATATTACTGATTTGCTACTATTTACCAGCATCTTTAATAATACCTGGTTGTATACTAGCTCTTCATCTTTATGAGTCCATGGTTTATGCAGAATCGTCCATCGACCATCTGTCGCAACTCCCATGACTCCAATATACTTTGCCTTCTTCAGGTAATCTTTGTATCTATCATTGATTACCTTTTCTTTTTCTAATGGAATCACTATAAAAGACTTATGGCAGAAACGGCTGTTTTCTTCAGCTTGTGCTATAGCCTTCTTAATATCATCCAGTTTGAACTCGAAGGATACAAATTGGATTGCCGTTTCTTTTGTTGTTTTATTTTCCACCAATTCAGCAGTAAGAAGATCTACTCCACCATGCCTTGCAATACTTTCAAATTGACTGGCAAGGATATTGGATCTGTATTTATATTTATCCCAAAATGCTTCCTTTAAGCGTACTTCTTCTACAAACTTTATAGTATTCATTATGACTTCTCCTTATTTTGCTGCACCTAATCCAAATCCTGCAGTTGGAATCAATGATTGTTTCTCCTGCAGTTGTTCAATACCTGTTTTTAACCCTGCAGATAACTGAGGATCACCAGACAGTAGGTCTTTCTTACTATCAAATGCATCACTAATCTTTTGGTCTGCATCATAATGCTCTTGAACGTTATACACTCTAACATTACGTAATCTTCTTGTTTCTCCAGGAACATACTTCTTCTTATTCTTGTAGAAGGAATACTTCTTATAATTACGCATTCTGAAGATATATGCCTTCTTTCTTGCACTGATAATGACTGCATCACCCATAGATAATTGCTGTAATTGATCCGTAGAAATAACGGGAGCCTCCTCATAGGAACCCTTATCAGATTTCCACACAAGCTTCTTACCACTCATAGCTGAAATACGCTTGATTGTATCCATATCTTTACCATATAGGTAAATAAAGTTAGCTGAGTTATTTTCTATGATTGATTCAACATCCCTACCATATATTTCAGAGAACTGATGTAAATCCTGAACAACCATGAATGATCTAAATCCTGCAGAACGGCTAAAAGTCAAAATACCTTTAATATTCTTTAATGCTGGGAAGTTTCCAAATTCATCAAAAATCAAATTACAAGGTACAGGCAGTCTCTTTTTACCAGTCTTTTTTTGTTGCTCTTCAGTTAATTGCATAAGTAATTGGAAGGTTTGATTGATAATCAAAGATACCAATCTATAATAGGTGTCCTTTTCGCCATGAACGACTATAAATAATGCTGTCTTCTTCCTTCCAATATCCGCAACATCAAAGTCTGATTTTGCCATCATTCGTAAGACAGTTTCATTTAAGGTAACGTCCTTCATCTTATTTTCAAATGAAGTAACAATAGAACCTCTTTCCTTATCTCCAGTACTCAAGAATGCCATTAATTTCTTATAGGATTCATCTGTCTTCTTACGCTTTTTCTCTAACAAGAATTTCAATTTTGGTACTTTCATAACGGTTGCACCTGCTTTAACCATTACTGTTTCCATTCCTGATCTATATGTCTCCATTACAGACTTGAAGTTGATTTCCTCATCTGGAACAGGTTCTCTTTTCTTGGTTTCCGGATTATAGGACTTTTCCTCTAATAGTAGAAATACGATTCCCTGGAACAAACTAGAAGCCTGATCATTAAAATGTGCCTCATTGTGTGCCTTTGGATCATAAAAGAACTGATCTGCAAGTTCCCTTAAAAACATGGCTGCTTTAGAATAGTCAAACTCTGGTGCGTAGTACTTCTTATACTCCAATAATTCATTCTCTAACCTTTGTTTTTGTAGCCCTTTAGCAGCGTTTATTTTATCCAGGTATTCTTTGATTTTTGCAGTGTATTCTTCCTTGCTCTCCAGGTATTCTTTCTCCGCCTTTCGATATGAATCAATAACAATACTTAACGGAGAATATCTATCTCCTTCCTCTGGGTGGATATAATTAATTACCCTTACATCATATCCATCAGAAAGTAATTGTTCTTTATGTTCATAAAGTAGCTCTCCCTTTGGATCGTTAATAATCATGGATTCGCCTGTCATACGCAAGGCATCAATCATTGGATTTACAAAAGAAACAGTCTTACCGGCATTTGATGATGCATTGATAATTGCGTGATTATCACCTGCATCAACATAGAGTCTATTCCATTTCACAGCTAGCGGAATACCACCTCTAAAATTCGTTTTCTTGCCTGCTATTTCATATGTCCTGATTGTGTTTTTACGGTACTTATCAGAAACCTTCAAGATTGTACAGCATTCATTCCAGAACCTTCTAAATGGATCTAGTACATGATCCAACCATATCAATATGGATCTTGTTTTTAGATGCCCTGTATTATCATATTCAAGTCTCTGACTATTTCTTTTTATCTCTTGCCAATTAGCAACATCAGAAAACTGTTTCTTCTCCTGGCTCGTCAAAGCTCGTTTATGTTTTCCTTTTGCTCCATGTCCACTTCTTCCAAAGAAGGTTGCATAAAAAATCTGGAAGGTCATTAGTCCAATCAATGCTCCTACTACCTTCAGTAATACATAATTCTCACCAAGAAGAAGGAACCTATAATCAAAAGATACTTGTGGATCATGGGTAACTCCTAAGTGGATTACCTGGATTGCTAAAAAGAGTATCCCTATCGCTGCAGTGATTGATAGAAATAAAAATCTAATAATCTTTCCCATTATTTACCACTCCGTTTCTAGTTCTTTATCATTATTCAGATACGCTTCAATCTCTCGATTGATTAGCCCTGTCGCTACGCTAAGTTGAGAAGAGTTATACATATACTTAGCAACTTCACTCATCTGTTTACCTGAAGAAATAACAGGCTTCTTAATCTTTACTCCAAGATTCTTCTCTACTGTCTCTTTGAATCCAGCCTTATCATGTGTCTTCAAGTAGTTGATAGCAGGAAGACAGCCCATCTCTGCAGCTACTTTGATACATCTGAAGCCATCTATCTTGTTCTTATTACACATGTCCCCTTTTACTTCATGAATTCCATATGAGTATGTAGAAAGCGGATCTCCATGTGTCATCCCAACGTACAATGTATCCATTCCTTCAGATGCCCTATCCAGTTTGAACTGTGCCTTTGCTAGAAGAATATAATCTTTTGTGTATCCATTCTTGATGGCTTGCTTTGCATATTTAACTGTCTTCAGTGGATCAGTGATACCACCTTCACCATAGAAATACATTTTTGCTAATCTATGTGATACCAAAGCATTTAGCTTAGAGTCTGTAATTTTATTTACAAGTCCTTCCAATGTTTCCAAACATCCGTGTAAAAAGGAATGATTCACCTTTTCACCTTCTGAATTGACATGTTCTAATTGTCCCTTCACTTCCAGGTACTCTTTCCATTCTGGATTATTACTGTTCTTTTCCAGTAAAGGTACTTCTGTCTTTTCAAATTGTCTTTCTACAAACGGCTTATCCAATCTGGAACTCTTATAATTGGCAGCTCGCATGTCTTTGATCTGATCCAAAATAATGTTTCCGATTTGTTTATGTAGTTTTTTGATTTCTGTATCTTTGATTGTTGCTATATCCGTACCTGCAGCCGTATCCATTGTTTGTGAAAGTGTATCTAGTTTTTCTAAGAAACTTTTATACATCTCTTTAAGTGCATCTGAGTTTAGGAATTCCTCTGCAATCTCATCCAGCTTCTCTCTATATGGCATAATCTGATATGAGCCATACTGCATACGTCCATATCTAGGTAACACTGTAGCCAGGTCTAGAACATTCTTGATTTTTGTAAAATCATAATTGCGAGTTGCACGTATAAGTTCTCTAGTTTCTGCATCTTTATTTTTGAAAAAACGTTCTGAGTCAATAGCAGTATTTTTAAACAGTTCTTCTCTTAATCCAATTTCTTTTATGATAATTGCTTTTAATTTTTTTAATTCTGAAAGAGTAAGTTTACCTCTATCCCTTGTCTTATTTTTTTCAAGATAGCACACATGCATATGTGGATGTTCCGTGTTCTTGTGATAGTTTTCCCACCACAGCATATTGCTCGATCTTAATCCAATCTTTCGGAAAAACTCTGGCATGATTTTAGAAATCATGGTTGCATAATCTTTCTGGCTATGTAGTCCACACTTTTCTGCATAGTCATATGATGGCAAAGAAATTACCATGTCCCAAACAATATCCCCATTCTTTTTAAATGATGATTTACATGCTTCAGCAAACGTTGAAATATTGTCTACAGAAAAATCACCCATAGAAGTCATGGTTAATCCATCTGCCGCTTCTTGTCTGAAAGTGTACCCAAAGAATCCATCATCACACTCAGAATAATACTCTTTATCTGGCTGCGTTGCCTCATCACGTTGCGTATATTCTAACCATCCACCTTTTCCAAATAATGTATCTTGTGTGATGATTCCTTTGAACCTAGAGTTCTTTGGAGCCTGACTTCCTAATTGAAAGAATCTAACTTTATCTATTTCAATCGGCATCAGTCTCAGCTACTTTCTCTTGTTTTTTCTTAGTAGGTCTATCTAATATTTTTTTCAAATCTTCTTCCAAAGTATTTTGTTTTTTGATTGTTTCAGCTTCAATATCTTCAATCTTTTTTCTAATACGATTCAATTCATTAAGCTCACTTTGTACTCCATTCTTTTGAGAAGTATACTCATTAATTTTTTTAGATAGTTGTGCAATCTTTTGTTCTCTTTTCATAATTTCACTTAGTAATTTTTGCTTATTCATTTTCGTTTTCCCCTTCACTTTCTGTTCTTATTTTTTTTGAATCACGTTGTAAATCTTGAATAGATTTTACTAAAGAAATAATTCTTGAATCAGCCAAATCACGATTTACTTTTGTTTCAATTTCATCTTCAAAATCATATCGTCCGTTAATAAATTTCAACGCAAACTCTGCTGGTTGCTCTTGGAAATTTAATGTTCGTGAAATCACCTGAACATATAAAAGTAACAGACGAATGTCATACCATTGTTTCCCAAGATCATCATTCAATTCACCAAAATATTTTTGAAATAATTCATCCATGACTTTAAACATCATCTTAACTTGTGGATCATTTTTATATTCATTTGTATTCTGTATGTAATAATTATTAATTGCTTGTTCTACAATTTCTGTTCTCGTTAATGGTCTTCTATTTTCAGAAATTGCTAATTTATAATCCATACTTTCTAACAAATCTAATTGAGATTTTGTATCATCTCCCAATCGAAAAGCAACTACATTCTTTGCCACAATCACATCACCTTCCTATCATTTATTTTTTTATTTTCCTTAAAAACTCAAATTATTTTTACGAAAAAATAACTACGAAAAAAGCGTTTACGAATGTATTACGAAAATCAAAAAAGCGTTTACGTTGTATTACGATTTGTAATAC
>CALISH010000128.1 GCA_938041275.1 uncultured Solobacterium sp. | reverse complement strand
GATATTCCTAATTCAGTTCTTGCACAATTGTCCAATCGTATTCAACATGCATTATGTGCATATACACCAACAGAAATCAAAGCAGTAAAATTAGCGGCAGATTCTTTCCGTACAAATCCTAATCTAGATACAGCAGATCGTATTACAAATATGAAGACTGGTACTGCACTTGTATCTGTATTGGATGCAGATGGAGCTCCTACAATAGTGGAAGAGACGATGATCTTACCGCCTATGTCATCGATGCAAATTGCGGATGAAGGATTGGTGATACAGACAATTCAACATGATTCTATCTATGGTAAATATGAAAAAGATATTGACCCAGAGAGTGCCTTTGAAAGTATGAATGCTATCAAGGAACAAGAGGAAGAAGAAGCTCGTCTTGCCAAAGAGAAGATTGTGCAAGAAAAACTTGCGGCTGCCCAGGCAAAAGAAGATGCGAAACGCAATAAAGAAAATGACTGGACTGGACGTATAGCTAAGAAGATTCGTAATCGTACAGAAACAGAATTAATCAATGTTGGAATTCGCTCTGCTAAGAAATTCTTATCCGGTTTCTTTAAGTAAACGAGATAGTGGCTAGGACTTCTAGTCACTTTTCTTTATGGTCGATTCTAGATACTTCTTATTTAAGAATCACAAGAATGAGATGTAATTTTATGTTAAAATAAGGGGACGAAAAGGAGTAAGGTATGGCACAATATTTAAAAGATTTAGTGAAGATTGATAATCAAGATGATTTATATGAAGAGATTGAAATCGAAAGAGTTCTATTATTTCGTGCACGTAATCTTTTAGAGTTACACTTACATACTCCAAATGTATTATCTTTTGAAAGTTATCAGGAAATTCATCACAAATTAAAAGATCTTACAGGATCCAATATCCAATTATTTATTCAGCCAGAACAGAATCGTTGTAACCAAGTTGAGATTCAAAAATACTTAGATGTTTTCTTTCAAGCAAATCCTGAGATGCGTATTCTTGAAAGTGGTACATTCCAATATGACGCACAAAAGTGTATTATCAAATATGCGTTTTCCACTGTATCTGATTGTGACCGTGCTAGTAGTTATATTGAACATGTAGAGTCCTTTCTAGGAACCATTGGTCTACATGGTGTGACGGTTTTAACGGAAACTTTAATTCCTGTGATGCAAAAGGAAATTAAGGAAGTTAGTGTTGCGGTTGTTAGTGAAGAAGTTGAAAAGCCACAAGAGAAACCAACATATAAATACCAACGAGCAAAGATGGACGATTATGAAAAAATCAATTTAGTTGATGTACATGATCCTATTGTTGATATTCAGTTCGAAGGTGAAGTATTTGGAAATGATTACATTGGGATTCGTAAAACAGGAAGAACAATTCAATCGTTTAGTGTTTTTGATGGTACTGATGCGATTGCGGTAAAACGGTTTGAAGGACGTGGTGTAACAAAAGAGGATCTCTCATCAATTCATGATGGCGATTATGTTCGTATCTATGGAACTATTTCTTATGATAATTTTGCAAAGGATTTAACTTGTATCGCATCTAATGTAGTAAAGATAGAAAAAGCAAAGATTGTTGATACAGCAGAAACAAAGCGTGTTGAATTACACATGCATTCAAACTTATCTGAAATGGATGGTGTTTGTGATATCAAGGATATCGTAACCTATGTATATAACCTAGGACATCGTGGTATCGCAATTACAGATCATGCGGACGTGCAGTCACTTGTAAAGGCGTATAATACGGCACAATCATTAAAGAAAAAAGATCCAGATAGAGAGTTTAGAGTTGGACTTGGATGTGAATTTAATCTTGCGAATGATGAATTAACAATTGTTCGTAATGCAACAGATGAGAATCTAGACGACGTAACTTACATATCTTTTGACTTAGAAACAACAGGTCTATCTTGTTATTTTGATCATATTATTGAATTTGGTGCAGTTCGTATTAAAAATTCAACGATTATCGACCGTAAACAGTTATTTATCAAGCCGCCAGTATCGATTCCTGGTTTTATCACATCAAAAACAAACATTACAAATGATATGGTAAAAAATGCTAAGCCATTTGCGGAAGCGATTGATGAAATATTAGACTATATCAAAGATGATGTATTGGTAGCACATAATGCGACGTTTGACTACTTTTTCTTAAATGAAGAGTTACGTCGTATAGGTAGAAAACCATTAACAAACGTTGTAATTGATACCTTGGATATGTCTCGTGCTGTATTACCTGATCGTAGAGCATATCGTTTAGGTAACTTATCAAGATATTATCATGTTAATTACAATGAGGAAGAGGCTCACCGTGCTGACTTTGATGCAGGCGCATTAGCTGATGTATTCTTGTGTTTATTAAAGGATGCTAAGGATAAGTTTGCTACTAAGACAATATCTGATTTACAAATAAAATTACAGTCACCAAAGTCTTTTATGAAAGTAAGACGAAGTCATGTTTGTGCTATCGCAAAAAATCATGATGGTTTAGTTGCGTTATATAAACTTGTTACAGAGTCTAATACAAATACATTAGCTGTTAATGGGAAGGCAACTGGAAAAGAGGGCACTGACGTGGCTGCTGAACCACGTGTTGTACGCTCTACACTTGAGAAGTATAGGGAAAATCTTTTACTAGGTTCCGCATGCTTGAATGGTGAAGTATTTGAACTTGCATGCAATGGTGATGATGCTCGCTTAGAAGAAGCGATGAAGCTTTATGATTACATTGAGCTACAGCCTTTAGGCAACTATTCTACTTCGATTGTATTAGGTAGTATTCCTAGTGTTGACCGCTTAAAAGAAGTACAAAAGCGAATTATTCGCATGGCACAGAAGTTAAATATTCCTGTTTGTGCAACTAGCGATGCGCATTACTGTACGCCTGAACAAAAAGTATTCCGTGATGTATATATCATGTCACAAGGTGTAGGTGGCACAATCCATCCACTTTATATTCGTGATGAAGCGTTGCGTTTACGTACAAAGAATCCCGACCAACATATTCGTTTAACAGATGAAATGAAAAATGAATTTGCTTGGTTAGATGATCCTGATCTAATTGAGGAAATTGTCGTACGTAATCCGAATAGTATCTTTGATTTAATTGAAGAGGTTAGACCTGTTCCTGCTGGAACATACCCTCCAGTCATTGAAGGTTCAGATGACAAGTTAAGAAAGATATGTCATGATACGGCGATGCGCATGTACGGTTTTGAAGGGAAAGTTCCTGAGATTGTTACGGACCGTTTAAATAGTGAATTAGACAATATTATCCGTAATGGATTTGGTGTGCATTACTACATTGCACATTTACTTGTAAAGAAATCAAATGATGATGGGTATGTCGTTGGTTCTCGTGGATCAGTAGGTTCTTCTTTTACAGCTACGATGTCTGGAATTACAGAAGTAAATCCACTACGTCCTCATTATCTGTGTCCAAAGTGTCATTACAGTGAGTTTTTTGATGAACCATCCATTGCCTCTGGTTTCGACTTACCTGATAAGGTATGTCCACATTGTGGTGCAACGATGCGTGGTAATGGACATAACATCCCATTCCAAACTTTCTTGGGTTTCAATGCGGATAAGACACCAGATATTGACTTAAACTTCTCTAACGAATATCAATGGCGTGCACATGCATTTATTAAGGATGTATTTGGTGAAGACCATGCATTCCGTGCTGGTACGATTGGTACAGTGGCTGAAAAGACAGCTTTTGGATATGTACAAGGCTATTGCGAGAAGATGAAGATCAACAATATGCGTAGACCAATGAAAGATTATCTTGCGCATGGTTGTCAAAACGTAAAACGTACAACAGGTCAGCATCCTGGTGGTATTATTATCATTCCGCATGAATATATTGCCGAAGATTTTACACCAGTACAGTATCCTGCAAATGATCCAACATCTGCTTGGAAAACAACTCACTATGACTTCCATGATATTCATGATAATGTCTTGAAGTTTGATATTTTAGGTCACGTTGACCCTACAGCAATGCGCTTATTGCAGAAGATTGCTACGGTAAAACCATTGGATATTCCGATGAATGATACTGAAACCTTATCCTTATTCTCTTGTGATGATGCGTTAAAAGCAGATACGAGAATCTATAAGAAGGAAACCGGTGCGTTAGGTTTACCAGAATTTGGTACACGTACAACCCGTGGAGTACTCGAAGAAACTCGTCCTAAGAAGTTCTCTGATTTAGTTATTATTTCTGGTTTATCACATGGTACAGATGTATGGGCAGGAAATGCACAGGAATTAATCCGTCAGGGCCATACAATTGATGAAGTTATTGGATGTCGTGATGATATTATGACGTATCTTTTGGATCATAACTTAGAGTCATTAGATGCATTTAAGATTATGGAATCAGTACGTAAGGGTAAGGGTTTAACAGAAGCTTGGGAAAAATCGATGATAGAACACCAAGTTCCAGATTGGTATATTGAATCTTGTAAAAAGATTAAGTACATGTTCCCAAAAGCACACGCAGTTGCGTATGTTATGATGGCCATGCGTATCGCATGGTACAAGGTACATGAACCTCTCAATTTCTACATTCAGTATTTAACATTGCGCTGCGATACTTATGAGATAGAGACGATGGCTAAAGGTATTGATGTCATTCGTACTCGTATGAATGATATTAGTACACGTATCGCGGAACGTAATCCAGAAAATCCAGTTTCAAATAAAGAGAAATCTTTATTTGATGTATTAGAAGTATGTGAAGAACTATATGCACGTGGTTACAATATTTCTAATGTTGATTTATACAAATCACTTGCAACAGAATTTAGAATGTCACCAGATAATCCAAAGACAATTATTCCGCCATTTACAGTTATTGATGGATTAGGTGTTAACGTAGCAAAATCAATTGAGGAAGCTCGTGAAAAGGGTGAATTTTTATCAAAAGAAGATATCCTTAAGCGTACACAAGTTTCTTCATCTATGTTAGTGAAGCTTGCACATATGGGTTGTTTAGAGGGATTACAAGAAAGTAATCAAATGAGTTTATTCTAATCTTGACGTTTTTCACAAGCAGGTCTAAAATTTGAATATCAAATGCGATGAAAAGGACACGATATGTATAACGCTGATAGAGAGAGTATCCCGATTGCTGGAAGGGATATGATGCGTATATGTATTACTACCTTGGAGCAGTACTCGAAAGAGTTACCGTAGTTCTACGTTACAGATATAAAGTGTCAACGTTTATCGTTGGAATTAAGGTGGTACCGCGCTAATAGCGTCCTTTCAAAGGAAGGGGCGCTTTTTGTTTGCCCCATTAAAGGAGGAAGATTATGAGAAATTTTAAAGAAGATGCAGCATTAAATACGTTAAATCATAGTTGTGCGCATTTAATGGCTCAGGCTGTAAAACATCTATACCCACAAGCAAAGTTCTGGGTAGGTCCAGTTGTAGAAGAAGGTTTCTACTACGACATTGATTTAGGTGATGATGTCATTCGTGATGAAGATCTAGCTAAGATTGAAAAGGAAATGAAGAAGTGTGCTAAAGCTGATAAGCGTATTGTTCGCCAAGAAATTACACGTGAAGAAGCTTTAGAACAGTTTAAAGATGATGAATACAAGATTGACTTAATCAACCGTATGCCTGAAGGAACACATATCTCTATGTATACTCAGGGTGACTTTACTGATTTATGTCGTGGTCCACATACAGAGACAACGAAGAATTGTCGTTACTTTAAATTAATTAAACACTCAGGTGCATATTGGAAGGGTGATAAAAATAATAAGGTACTACAACGTATCTATGGTGTATGTTTACCAACCCAAGAAGAACTTGATTCTCACCTAGCTGATTTAGAAGACGCAAAACAAAGAGATCATCGTAAACTAGGTAAAGATATGCAGATCTTCATGTTCTCAGATATTGTCGGTGGTGGTTTACCATTATGGTTACCAAATGGTCTTACTATTAGACGTTTATTATCAGACTATATTATGAATAAGGAACTTGCTAGAGGCTACCAACATGTATTAACACCATCCGTTGCTAGTACAAAACTTTACAAGATTTCAGGACACCTTGCGCACTATAAGGATGATATGTTCCCAATTATGTCACGTGATGATGACGAGTTTGTATTGCGTCCTATGAACTGTCCTGAACATATGATTATCTATAAGTCTCAATTGCATTCTTACCGTGATTTACCAATTCGCATCGCTGAGATTGCTAACGACTTCCGTTTTGAAGCATCCGGTGCTTTGACGGGTATTGAACGTTCTCGTGCATTTACACAGAATGACTCTCATATCTTCTGTACAGAGGAACAGATTGCTTCTGAAATTAAAGCAGTAACTGAATTAATCTTAGATGTATATAAGGACTTTAATTTAAATCAGTTTGAATTCCGCCTCTCTTTACGCGATAAGGAGAATACAGAGAAGTATTTTGGTAATGATGAACTTTGGGAAAGAAGTGAATCTGAGTTACGTGAAGTGTTAAAGGAAATGAACGTTCCTTATTATGAAGCAGAAGGTGAAGCAGCGTTCTATGGTCCTAAGATTGACGTACAGGTACGTTCCGCATTAGGTCATGATGTAACACTTTCTACAATTCAATTGGACTATCAGTTACCTGAACGTTTTGAGTTAGAGTATGTTGCAAATGGTGGTGAAAAGAAGAGACCGGTCGTCATTCACCGTGCAATTCTTGGATCAATTGACCGTTTCGTTGCGTTCTTACTCGAAGAAACAAAGGGTATCTTACCATTATGGTTAGCTCCTCGTCAGGCTGTTGTGATTCCTGTATCTCCAGAAGTACATGGAGAATATGCGAAGAAGGTTGTTGAGGAATTACGCAAGATTGGTGTACGTACAGAATTAGATGACCGCAATGAGAAACTAGGTTATCGTATTCGTGAAGCACAGACTAATAAACTTCCGATTGAAGTTGTAGTAGGCGATGGTGAAATTGAAAACAATGGTATAACTCTACGTCGCTATGGTTCTCGTCAAGAAACAAAGATGTCACTTGAAGACTTCTTAGTAGCGATTAAAGCTGAAATTGATGAAAAGCGTTTGGCCCCAGAAATTCAAAAGGCTTAGTATTTATAGGGAATAGAGGGATTCTATCCCTTTTATCTTTGCCAAAACATGAAAAAAAATTTCATGAATTCCATAATTTTGTAAAATTTTGTGAAATTGTGTTAAAATGCAATTAATAACGAAAGCGATTTCACCAATGAAATCCACCTGAAATACATCAGGTTATTCAGAAAGGGAATAGACATGGAAAACTACAAGAAAATAGCTGAAGAAGTTGTTGAAGCTGTCGGCGGTAAGTCCAATATTCAGGAAAACTCAACATGCATGACAAGACTTCATTTAACTTTAGCTGACAAGTCTAAAGTAGACTTGGACCGCGTCAAGAAGATCGATGGTGTTATGGGAACTGTTGATGGCGAAGAACTTCAAATCGTCTTTGGACCTGGCAAGGTTACAAAGATTGGTGTAGAAGTATCCGCAATCACAGGCATCTCTGCTGATGAACGTAAAGAAGTTCACAACGAAGATTTAGAAAAGGATATCGACTTACAGGCACGTGCTAAGGAAAACAAGGCTGCTCAGCAGGCTAAGCACAACGGACCAGTACAAGTATTCTTAAAGCACTTTGCGAATATCTTTTTACCTGCATTACCAGGTATTGCTGGTGCTGGTTTAATCTACGGTATCTTAAACGTATTGAAGTTATTCTTCAGAGTTCCAGGTATCGCTGCAGTACAACTTGATCCAGCAATTGCTCAATCTTGGTGGTATTTAACACTTAATACAGCTGGTTGGACATTATTTGCTTACTTACCAATTTATATTGGTATGAACGCTGCTAAGGAATATAAGGGTTCTCCAATTCTTGGTGGTATGATGGGTGCGATGTTCGTAGGAAACGCTGCTATGCCTTTATTAATGAAGGTTGGCGACCCTGCAGCAGGTATCAACTTACCAATCACTGGCACACCATTTGACGCTGCTGCTGGTGGTATCTTAGCTGCTGTATTCGGTGGTATTGTAATTGCTCACGTTGAACGTTGGTTAAGAAGCTGGGTTCCAGATACATTAGATATGATCTTGACTCCACTATGTTCATTAATTATTACAGCATTCTTAGCAATCTTCATCTTACAGCCACTAGGTGCTGTATTAACAAAGGCTATCTTTGCATTAGCTGATGTATTATTAAACAAGTTAGGATTTATTGGTGCATACGCATTATCCGCATTACAGTTACCATTAGTATCTGTTGGTTTACACCGTGCATTCACTCCAATTCATACAATTATGAATGATCCAAATGGTGCAACACATGGTGTTAACTACTTATTACCAATCTTACAGGTTGCTGGTGCAGGACAAGTTGGTGCTGTTATCGCATTATTTGCAAGAGCTAAGAAAAATCACAAGAAGTTATCAGAAGCTATCTTAGCTTCTGTACCTGCAGGTATCTTAGGTATTGGTGAACCATTAATGTATGGTGTTACTTTACCTTTAGGTAAGCCATTCTTAACAGCTTCATTAGGTGCTGGTTTCGGTGGTATTATGATTTCCTTATTCCACGTAGGTTCTGTTGCACAGGGTGTATCTGGTATCTTAGGATTCTTAATTGTTAATGAAGGTGGCGCTTTAGGTTACTTAGTTGGTTATGTAACTGCTATCGTAGCTGCATTCATCATCACATACTTCTTTGGATGGAATGAAGAGAAAGTGACTGAATTATTCGGTTAATGTTTGACTTTCATCTTCATACGACAAAGTCAGACGGGGTATTAGGCATTGAAGAAATGCTTGATACCCTTCATTTATCTTCCATCCAACCCTTTAGTATTACAGATCACAATCATGCATTAGCATATGAATGTTTTGACTACCATAACTATCCATGTATTACAGGTACAGAAATCGCCACAAGCTATAAAGGTGAGATTGTTGAAATATTAGGTTATGGCATTGACCCTGTAATCATTAATGCATGGTATAGAGACTTTTATAGTGAACAAAATTTAGAACATATCGAAACATTATTACTTCATAGAATTCAAGAATGTGCGCACAAACAAGGTTATCTATTTGACGATGCACTTTCATTAAACTCTTTTGAGAAGGGTATCTCAAAGAAAGTGATGTACCAGGAACTGGCAGATAAAAATGAAATGTTTGTTAAAAATTTCCCTACATATAAAGCATTCTTTAGACAAGGATTGTCAAATCCAGATAGTCCGTTTTTTATCAATGAAGGAGATACATATCTTTCATTCGATGAAACGATTGACTTGATTCATCGTGCAGGTGGGAAAGCATTTTTAGCACATATCTTTGAATATGATGCATTTCGAAAAAATCACTATATTGATGAAGTGAAAGATAAATTAGATGGTATGGAATGTTTCCATCCAAGTATTCCTATGAGAGAATCAATCAAACTGTTTCATTATTGTGAAGATAATGGCTTATATGTAAGTGGTGGAAGTGATTTTCACAAACCAGAAAGACATATTCCGATGGGTGTTCATCTCGATAAAACATTATTGTGTAGTACACGTTTCAATTGGTTACCAGAAAATTTACGAAATTATTTGTAGTTTTTGATTGACGTTGACACTAGAAACAAAACTATACTACTATAATGAAGTCAATGATAGGAGAAGAAAATTATGTTCAATTTTTTCAAGAAGAAAGAAGAATTAAAGAATAATATTGTTGTAAATGATGATGCGATTGTTGCTATTGCGGATGGTCAGTTAATTGATGTATCAACTGTTCCAGATCCAGTATTTGCAGAAAAGATGATGGGAGATAGTGTTGCCTTTACATATGATGGAGATAAGGTTGTACTATGTTCTCCAGCCAATGGCGAACTATCTGTTTTATTCCCTACAGGACATGCATTTGGCATCACTACAAAGCATGGTGTGGAATTGCTTGTTCATTGTGGTGTAAACACAGTAGAAGCTAATGGTGATGGCTTTAAACTGTTATCCAAGAAACAGGGGGATAGTGTAAAAGCTGGAGATCCAATTGTTGAAGTTGATTTGAAGAAGTTACGTGCAAAGTACAATATGAGTACTATGCTAGTAGTAACAAATGCAAATACACAAACGATTCAATTTATTGAACCTACAACTGTAAAATTAGGTCAATCCATTATTAAGTAAAAAAGGGGCTGTAACGATTAAGTAAATTTTATAGATTTACTTGAGGCGTACAGCCTCTTTTCTTGTGCCTTTTTCATATGTTTATGTAAACTGTTGTAAAGGTAGATGTTTTGTATCTATTTTGGGTGCACT
>CALISH010000127.1 GCA_938041275.1 uncultured Solobacterium sp. | reverse complement strand
TTTTTTTTTTTTTTTTTTAGTGGAACATGGTAAGCGTATATCGGATGCAGTTAGCTATAGGGATTTACGTACAACTGGGATAATTGATCAAGTAGAAAAAATTGTTCCATTTGCAGAACATTATTTGCATACAGGGATACAATATCAGCCATTCAATACAGTGTATCAATTGCTTGCAATACAGAAGGAGCAACCTTCATTATTAGAGCAAGCACAAACATTATTAATGATGCCAGACTATTTTCAATATCGTCTTACTGGCAATATTGCGCAAGAGTATACAAATGCGACGACGACTGCACTTGTTGATGCAAGTACCAAGAATTGGAATTTTGATTTGATTGAAAGATTACATCTACCAAAACGGATATTTCAGAAGATTACTTCATCAGGCACTGTTCTTGGGAAATTAACTGATGAAATAAAGGGAGAGACTGGATTAGATGTAGAAGTAATTTTGCCTGCTTCTCACGATACAGGAAGTGCATTTATTGCAGTACCTACAAAAGATGAACACTCTGTATTCATTTCTTCAGGGACTTGGTCACTATTAGGTGTTGAAAATTCAGTTCCTATTACAACAGACGAAAGTATGCGTTTGAACTTTACAAATGAAGGTGGATATCAATATCGTTTCCGTTTCTTGAAGAATATCATGGGATTGTGGATGTTACAGCAAATTCGTCGTGAATTAAAGGATGCAGGAAATACGTACCAGTTTATAGAACTAATTGAACTTGCAAAGCAAGCTAAAGACTTTAGAGCAATTGTTGATGTAAATGACACAAGGTTTTTAGCACCAAAATCAATGTTAGATGAAGTTGTAACTGCATGTAATGATGCAGGACAAGCAATTCCATCTACGGTAGGTGAAGTTTTACAAGTTGTATATCAATCACTTGCGTATTGTTACAAACAAGCTATCCATCAACTTGAAAAAATTACTGAGAGAAAATTTACATGCATCAATATTGTTGGTGGTGGTTGTCAAGATATGTATTTAAATCAATTAACTGCTGATGTTACAGGCTTAACTGTGTATGCAGGACCGATTGAAGGTACGGCTTTAGGAAATATCTTAGTACAAATGATTACATCAAAAGAAATCAAAGATATTGCTGAAGCAAGAAAATTCATTAGAAATAGTTTTGAAATAAAGGAGATTAAACCAAGATGAGCTATACAGAAGCAAAAGAAATTTATAAAAGTTATGGTATTGATACTGAAGAAGTGTTGGATATACTTGCCAATAAGGCCATTTCAATTAATTGTTGGCAAGGGGATGATGTTGTGGGGTTTGATAATCCCGATGGTGGTGCAGGAAATGGGATTGCGACTACTGGAAATTACCCTGGAAGGGCTAGAAATTTTGAGGAGTTAAAGAGTGACTTCTTAAAAGCAATCTCATTAATCCCAGGTAAGAAACGTATTAATCTGCATGCATGTTATGCGGTCTTTACAGATGAAAATCCATGGGTAGACCGTGATCAACTTGAATATAAACACTTTGCACCATGGGTACAGTTTGCAAAAGAAAATAACTTGGGTATTGATTTTAACCCAACAATCTTTTCACATAAAAAAGTGGTAAATGGAATGACATTATCCTCACCACATGCAGATATTAGACAATTCTGGATTGATCACTGTATCGCAAGTCGTAGAATTGCGGAAGAAATTGGTAAACAACTGAATGATAAAGTGTTAAATAATATTTGGATTCCTGATGGATTTAAAGATACGCCAGCCGATCGTTTAGCACCACGACTTCGTTTAAAAGATGCTTTAGATGAAATCTTCAAAGAACCATGTCCACATGTGATTGATTCTGTGGAATCAAAGTTCTTTGCGATTGGTGTGGAAAGTTATACGACGGGCTCTAATGAATTCTATACTGCATACGCAGCATCGCATAAAGGTGTTTACAATCTGATTGATGCAGGCCACTATCATCCATCAGAGTTTATCTCAGATAAGATTAGTGCTATGTTGTGTTACTTTGATTATCTACCACTCCATGTGACAAGACCTGTAAACTGGGATTCTGACCATGTTGTCTCATTTGATGATGAAACAAAAGAAATCTGTAAAGAAATCGTAAGAAATCATGCACTAGATAAAGTGCTAATCGGTTTAGATTTCTTTGATGCATCAATTAATCGTGTAGCGGCATGGGTTATTGGTACACGTAATATTGAGAAGTGTTTATTATTTGCTTTACTACAACCAAATCAAGAATTACAACAAGCTGAATATGATGAAGATTTTACAAAACGTTTGATGTTGATGGAAGAAGCAAAGACACTACCGTTTACAGATGTTTGGATGGAATATTGTAAACGTCAAAATGTACCTGCAGGTCGCGAATGGTATGAAGTTGTAAAGCAATATGAAGAAGATGTAACTTTTAGGAGAAACTAGGAGATGATTACTGATAGCAAATGTATACAAGGATTTATTCGTTTATGCACAGATGGATATGCACAAGGTTGGCATGAACGTAATGGTGGTAATCTTACATATCGCATGAGCGAAGATGAAGTTTTAGAATGCAAAGCCTATTTTAAATATGATAGACCTTGGATAGACATGGGCGTAGAAGCAGACAATTTGAAAGGTGAATATTTTATTTCTACAGGTTCTGGTAAATTTATGCGGAATGTCTCTTTAGAGCCTTCGGCAAATATCGGTATCGTAGAAATTAATGAAAAAGGAAATGCATACCGCATTGTGTGGGGATTAGAGAATGGAGCGAAGCCAACGAGTGAGTTTCCTTCCCATTTCTTAAATCATAGTGTACGTAAAAAAGTAACAGGTGGTTTAAATCGAGTTATCTATCATTGTCATTCGACAAATTTGATTGCCTTAACATTCATTCTTCCTTTAACAGATCGAGACTTTTCAAGAGTATTATGGAAATCTATGACAGAATGTCCGGTTATTTTCCCTGAAGGAGTAGGAGTTGTGAAATGGATGGTTCCAGGTGGTAGTGAGATTGCCTTAGCCACTAGTAAACTAATGGAGAAATACCAAGCAGCTATATGGGCCCATCATGGTTTATTTGTATCAGGTCCGGATTTTGATACAACGTTTGGACTGGCACACACGATTGAAAAGAGTGCAGAAA
>CALISH010000126.1 GCA_938041275.1 uncultured Solobacterium sp. | reverse complement strand
TTAAAATCTCACGATTTGTTTTCGGATATGTAAATGAAACATCTTCAAAATCAATGCATTCAACATGGTCAATCCGAACAGATTCCTTAGGATCTGTAGTAAGTGGATCGGCATCTTCTATCAAGAAGATTCGTTCAGCCGCCGCAAATGCCTCAAGTAAGTGAATTACCACAAACGTCAGTGAGAACGTCGAAGAGAAAGATGCAGTTGCGATAAATGAAATGACAATCGTGCCAACCGGATCACCTATTCCATTAGAAAGCAAATACGCAGCCACAACCAATATCATCACTCTACCAAGATAGACAAAGAAGTTTGGTGCAGAAGATAATGCTTGTTTATGCATCGTCATTGCATGCATGTCTTTATTAACTTGGTCATTATACTGCATGACCTGTGCAATCTTATCATCACTTGCATGATAGATTTGTATATCCTTGATTGCGTATATATTTTCAAGAATGACAGCCTTTAACTTTCCTAAATCTTTGCGATATTCTTTCCCAATTCCTCTTCCAAGATAGAGTCCAACAAGAGGAATGATAATACTGATAATTAAGTATACAGGAATCAATACATACGCATATAAAGGGTTAAATTGTAATGCAATAACAACAGTCGTTACTGGTAATAAAATTACTGTAAACATTGGACCAATCGTATGCGCAAAGAAGTATTCTAACGTTTCAATATCACCTACCGCAATGTTAATCACATCACCTATTTTTTGGTCAATCAAATATGCAGGTGCCAATCGATTGATAGACGTAAATAAATCAACACGCATCTTAGCAAGGATACCATACGCACCTAGATGCGAAAACACACCTTCTAAATATCGACATAATGCGATTAAAAGACCGCACAATAACATCATGCATGCATAGAACCATGCACTGCCGGTTGTTAAAATACCTGCAACTTTCATAATCCAAAGTGCGCCAAATCCCATTACGCCCATATGCGAAAGATTACCAACGATACTAGCTAATGTCGATATTGTTAGATATTTTGCGATTGGCGTTGCTTTCTTTACCAATCTCGATACGAGAACTGGAATTGAATATGCATATTTTTTCATCCTTGTACCTCCAGTTCATTCTGTTCTTCCACAAGTGTACGATACAGCCCGTGATTCTTCATGAGTTGTTCATGATTGCCCACTTCTTCCACAATACCAGCTTGAAGAACGATAATTTGATCGGCGTTGCGAATCGCAGACAAACGATGTGAAATAATAATAAGTGTACGTTTCTTGGATAACTTTTCAATGCACTGCCAAATAATCGTTTCACTTTTTGGATCAACTGCGGAAGTAGCTTCATCAAATATGATATATTCCGCATCTGTTAATAGTGCTCTAGCGATACCCATCATCTGCTTTTGTCCACCTGATAGATTAGAACCAGATTCACTCACCATCGTATCTAAGCCATCTTTCATTCTTCGAATATGCTTATCAAGACTTACTTCCTCTAAAACTTTCCAAAGCTCTTCATCTGTTGCGGATGGATTTGCCAGCAAGAGGTTATTTCGAATCGTATCGCTAAATAAATTTACCGTTTGCGGTACCATTACAATTTGCTTACCAATCTCTTCACGATTCATGCATGCATAATCTATTCCATTTAGATATATAGCACCACTTGCAGGATAGATAAACTTCATTAACATTGACGCAACCGTGCTCTTTCCACAACCTGATAATCCAACGAGTGCAGTTGTCTTTGATTTTTCAATCGTGATATTTACATGATGTAATACTTCTTTTCTACCTTCATAAGAGAAAGATACATCTTTTAGTACAATGCCATCTTGGTATGATATCGGTTGTTTTTCTTGATTGATTTCTGTTGTCTTTACCGCAAGAATTTCTTCTGCACGACTTGCGGCAGAAACAGCTGTAAGAGCATCATGCGTTGCGGACATTAGTTGGCGAATTGAGCCAAAATAGCTATATCCCAACAACAAAATCATTAACACATTGCTCAGTTCCATTGTTTGATTTGATAAGCCACTAACTGCAATTAGTACACAGATAAATAATGTGATATAGATGATTCCTTCCGTCACTAAAAATGATGTGAAGTTTACTTTCATAAATTCATTGATTTGGTGATTGAGGTAATCTGCTTTTTCTCCTAATACTTCCGCATGTTTATCCGATTGGTCAAACAACTTCAATGTGGAAAGCCCCCGAATACTATCTAGGTAATAACCTGTCATATCTTCTAGCGAAACCCAATATGACTTTCTCAACTTTTCAATACGATAACGGAATACATTATGTAATGGAAGTAAGACAAAGGATACTACTAACAGTATGCATGCAATCAAGAAAGAACTAGGATAGATTTTCGTAAACAAGTAGATTGGCGCAATCACACTGAATATCAAACTTGGTAAATAGACGCTGTAATAAACTTGCATTTGTTCTACGCCATCAACTGCTGAAGTAATTGCGGAATTAGGGCCTATCTTTTCGATGTATCCTGCATCTAACGACATTGTTTTTGTAAATAACTTCTGACGGATCGATGAACGGGCTGCTGCTTGAGCGCGACACTCTAATTCTCCCTGTATGAATTGAAATACAAATATCAGTACAGATACGATAAGAATCTGAATTACCACATTTTTTATTTCATCATGCGTAAATGTTGGATTCATCATATTTCCCAAGAAATATGAAATACGTGTCGCAAAGCTAGTTATCATCACAAGTGAGCAAACACGTATACCAACAAGTGAAAGAATCCAGCCCCAAAGACCTTTCGTCATCTTTAACAGTGTTTTATCTAGTAATAACATTTAACCTCCTTGTCTACTTAAAAAAGGAATCTTTGATAGATTCCTCATAGAAAAACTATTTCGCAGCCTCAAATACTTTACGCACTTGTTCCTTGCATTCGTCATACTTCTCGAATAAATGTGCTTCATAGATTTTCTGATCGCCAATCCACATACATGGAACTGCGTGATAATCATACTTTTCAATGATTTCTGGATGTTCATTTTCCTCAATCATATCAATTTCAATATTGTTATATTCTGGATTCTCTACTCTTAATTCTTCGATTGCTTTGTTTGCGTTCTTGCAATAAGGGCAAGAATTTAGATGGAAATAAGTAATTTTCTTCATAGTATTCACCTCTACGCTTCTATTTTACTATTTTTCAGCCATTTTTATACTGAAATGCTTTTAGTTTGTATTGCGTTCAATGCGAGTGCGGCTCGTCTTAGAGAAGATAATCATCTGTGCTTTATATAAGCCAGAATAACCAGAAACGATATAACTAATCGCAACTGCGATCAATAAGAATGAACTTGCTTGGAAGTTGAATAATTCAAAACCAATTAATAATGAAGTAATTGGACAGTTCGTAACTCCGCAGAATACCGCAACCATACCAACCTCTGCCCATAGACCCGCAGGTAGTCCAAATATCGTACCAAATGCGCTACCAAGAGTTGCCCCAATAATCAAAGAAGGAATGATTTCACCACCCTTATATCCTGCAGATAGAGTTATCGCTGTAAAGAGAATCTTTAGTAGGAATGCATAGATTGGAACATCTCCATTTAGCGAACGTTCAATCATTTGCGAACCAACACCATTGTAATCTTGATTACCAACCAATAGTGTCAATATGATGATGACACAAGCACCCACTATTGCACGAACATATGCATTTTCAATCATCGCAAAGATATGATGTGTCTTATGTAAACTAAAGACAAATAGACGACTGACAAGTCCAGCCAATAGTGATAAACCAATCACCGCAATCGTTGTGATTGCGTCCAAATTAGGAACTGTACCAATATGATGCATTGGCTCTACTAAGTTCATTGCGATAGCTACACTATGTCCAACTAGTGATGCGATAGCACATGGAAGTAATGCCGCATATTGCATATATCCTACGTGTACTACTTCTAATGGTAAGATAGCTGCTGTTAACGGTGTACCAAATAGAGCCGAGAAACAGCCAGACATACCAGCCATAATCAATGTCTTTTTGTCTTCTTCCTTTAAACGTAGTGTCTTTGATATAAAACTACCAACGCTACCACCAATCTGTAGCGCTGCCCCTTCACGTCCAGCAGATCCACCAAATAAATGTGTAATAACAGAAGAAATAAAGATTAGTGGTCCAATACGAACTGGTAAATGTGGCTCAGAATGTATTGAATTAATTACCAAATCTGTTCCAGCATCCTTATATTTCGCCAGTTTGTACAGCAACACAATAACAATACCACCGATAGGCAAGAAATATATGAGCCATGGATGGTTGCCTCTTAGTTGTGTAACGTAATTTACACTAAATGTAAATAATGTACCAAGAGCACCTGCACCTAGACCTGCGATTGCCGCATATATGAGGATACGTATAAAGTCTATGCTCTGTTTTAAATCTATCTTTTTTTCATTCGTATTTATCATATCTTACTTCCCCTTGCGTACCATACTATAACAGATTTATTTTTGGATTGTAAAACCGTATTAATGATACAACCAATCCATCAAAAAAAGTACGCATGAATTGAAGTTCATACATACTTTTTCATTTATTTTTCTTGTAAGGCACTTACAATTTCATCTGCGACATACTTTCCAGACATAAATGCCCATGCAAGTCCTGCTCCTCCTGGCATCTTTTCACCAAATACATTTCCTGCAATACTACCTGCCGCAAATACATTTAACGTTGAAGCACCACTACCATCTAGAATATTTAAGTGATCATCTACCTTTAAACCGCCTGTTGTTTCATAGCGATATTTATTTAGGGGAATAATGCATGTAGGTTTATCTGGGTCAATCTTCCCCATTATATTTGTACTAGAAGCTTCAATTTCTAAGTTATGGTAGTTGATTGTTTGTACTAACTTCTGTGCATCTAAATCAGCTGAAAGTGCAGCCTCACTTAATGTTTCTCCACTAAATGGAACGATACCATACATTGACTGTAGATATTTTACATCAGCCTTAGAGATAGTGGCTGTTGTAAGTAATTTCTTCTTCCATTCTTCATAGACATCTTCATTCATTACAAGATAAGAAGTCGCATTATTCTGGTTGTGAATCGATTCAGAGATTTGATTATACGGTTCTGTCTCATCGATGAAACGCTCTCCATTGTTATTGACTAACGCAACACCTTTTTCAAGAACAGACTTTGTCGCAAGATATGTATCCAATGTAATATCACGTACACTATAGCCTAAATGGCTATATACCACCGAACCATCTTCTATCTGATACGGATGTTCAGCATCTCTTGCAAGTGCTAACGCATCTCCTGTATTTGTCTTAAGACCTAGATAATTTGAATTACGATCACGCTCAGGAATCAAATTCAAATTTCCAGCAGAAGTTCCTGTTGCTAGAACAACATACTTTGATGTTGTCTCAATAATATCACCATTAGACTTCTTCGCTCTTATACCAATAACCTTGCCACTTTCATCATAACGCAAGCCAATGATACCTGCATTGGTATAAACACTAGAACCAGATACCTTCACTTCTTTCTGTAGTAAGTCATCGATTTCACCACTCGATTCATCATACATCATGACGGATTTTAAGGATAAACCATCCGTAGGCACATAGCCTATCTTTTTATCAAATGTAATTCCTAGAATCTTTGATTGCCAATCTACAGTTTCACCTATCTGATCTTCAAATAATTGACTTAAAGTAGGGCTATTTGTTTGATTACTATAAGCAGTGATATCTTCGGCCAATGTACTTGCAGTATCAACACCCTCTAGATTTGCCTTTGTGGATCCTGCAACAATTTGTCCACTATTGGCATAGTAGCGTAATGAACCACCAATCTCACTATCCTTTTCAATTATGCTTGTCGTATATCCTTTTTCCTGAAGTCGTAATACTGTAGCGATACCTGCAGCACCACCGCCAACAACTGTTACATCTGATTCTTCTTCAATGACCTTCTCTTTATTTTTCCCAGTACAATCCTTTTGCCACTCCTCTACATTTCCATTGGCAGCTGTTATCGCATTTCCAATCGCTTCTAGTACTGCTTTTGAAGTCTGTGTTGCACCTGTAGATACATCAACATTTAAAGATTGATCATCGATTACATATTCAGGAATCTTAGTTAACGCCGCATCAGATACTCCATCTGTCTCCTGTTCATCCGTCACAATTACATTTGTTAACATCCCATTACGGAAAGATGCAGATACTGTTACATAACCATTGTAACCAGTCCCAATTCCTGTATAGTTACCATCATTTACTGTATGTGTAGATACCGAATCTTTTTTTACTGTACAGCCAAGAACTCCAACAGCTAGAAATAGAGCCATGCCTGTTTTACAGATTTTATTTTCTATTTTCATAGAGTTATTATACCATCTATTAATTCTAGTGAAATATGTGATTGAACACATCATTTGTTCAGATAAAGTTCACATAGCCTTCTTATTTTCTTAACATATTCACTTTATAGTATTAACTGTAACCAGAAAGGAGGACATAGAACAAAGTTACTAAAGAGTAGCTAGAGTGCAGTACAGTAATTAAATTATTTCTTAAATTCATAAATTCCCCCCAATTTATAAATAATAATAAGATTTACTTAACCATCGGCTCCCCACCGATGGTTATTTTATGTATAATACGATTTAAGGAGACCAACTATGAAATATCCTAAATTTATAAAACAAGGCGATACAATCGGCATTTGCGCACCAAGTTCAGGTGTTGGAAAATTTATACAGAAATATAAGCGTTCAATCGATAACCTGCATGCGTATGGTTATCAAACAAAAGAAACTGCATCTGTACGCAATGAAACTGAACCAAGTAATACTTCAATCATTCGTGCAAAAGAAGTTGAAGAACTCTTACTCGATCAAGATGTAGATTTGATGATGGCCGCAACCGGAGGTGACTTCTTGTTTGATATCCTTCCTCATTTAAACCCATCTATCATTCAAGCAAATCCAAAGTGGATTATGGGTGCTTCTGATCCAACTGGGCTTGTATATCCAATTACAACAAAGTACGATATCGCAACACTCTATGGAGAAAACGCTAGTGATTACTACGCGACACCTACTCCCGATTATTTAGAGGGAAATCTTACGATTCTAAAAGGTGATTTAGTTGTACAACACAATTATCCACGTCGCATGGAACAACCACCATTCTTCAGTGATGATATTATCTATGATAAAGATAGTATCTGGAAATCTTCTTCACTTACAATTGATGTTAAAGGTAGATGTATCGGTGGTTGTATTGATGTATTGAAAGATTTAATTGGCACACCATACGATGGTACCTTACAGTTTATCGAACGTTATCGTAATGATGGTATTATTTGGTATTTCGATAACTTTGCAATGAATAGTGAAACACTTTACCGTACCCTTTTACAGATGAAGTATATAGGCTGGTTTCAAACAACCAAAGCAATCATGATTGGTAGAACCTGTTTTGAATCCAATAGTACTGGATTAAGTTATGAAGACGCAATTAAACATGCATTACAAGATATACCAGTTATCTATGATGCGGATATCGGTCATACTGTACCACGCATCACAATGATCAATGGTGCAATGTTGCACTTGCACTACAAAGATGGTCAAGCATCACTACAATTTGAACTAAAATAATAGGGCATTCACCCTATTATTTTTTATGCATAAATATTTAAGATATTTGGTAAGTCAGCTGTTGTGATAATTCCGATAGGTTTTTCACTAGGCTTTCCTGATTCGGTAATTAAGATTGCCAGTAGCGTAATACCTTCATCTCTTGCCTTATCGAAATAACGTAATACAACATCCACATTATTACTCTTCGAAGTAAATACAACTCTAGAGTTTTTGGTAGACGAGATAATATCTGATACGACTGTATTATCTGTTCTTCCTTGCATCGCAACTTTCGCAATTTCATCTAACGTAATCATTCCTACAAAATTTTGTCCCTTATATACCGGAAGCTTTGATGTGTCCATTTCTTGCATGAGTTGAAAAGCATCGCGAATACTTGTGTCGATATGCACCGTTTTAACAGGCATGCTTGCATACTTTAGGATATCATGTGGTTCTGTTAATAACTTTGCGATACGTTCAATATCCTCCGTTACACTATCACATGGTTCTGCGATAATCTCTTTTTCGCTACCGCGAATATGTACGATTGCATTACGTAATTCATTATACTCGCGTAGAGATTGTTGGTTGATTGCGACAACTCTACTTCGATTTGCACAGCGCGCAACCAGTTGTGAAAATGGAATATATTTTGGCTGTTCTGCTAGTTCTACTAACTTCTTCTCACATTGTGCATAGGCATTTAAAAATCTCTCTGCGTTTGTCATAAATCTATCCCTCTTTATTTGATTTTACCTTCTAAAGCTTCTAAGGCACTATCTGCACTCATGTGATTGAGTATCATCTTCATTAATGTTTCCATTTCTGAGCCTTCACTGTAATCTGCTTTCACCATGTAGTTTGCACGTTCTTCACGAATGAGTTTTTCCGCAATCTTTTTTGCCTTTGCGGATTTTTCATTATATACCGCAATCGAACGACCACCATACTCTTTTACAAGACGCATACACGGTACATCTGTTAAACCATCCGCAACATAAACCATTTTTGTTAATGGGATTGGACGTAGTTTTGGATCAATATAAGTATTTAGGTCTTCCGAATCATTTTCATCTAAGACTTGTTTATTGATGCGGAAGATATACTGTGTCTTCGTTGTATAGTTTACAATTTGTGCTGGCCATCTCGCAAATCCATTTTCATCGTAGAAATAACTACATGCATAAATATGTTTAAACTCATCCGCAACTGTTACATTCTCAATGATTTCCTTCATACCGCTTGAGATAATGTAATGTTCTACTTCAAGACCCAATTTCTTCCCATATTTATTAATTCGCTTAAACCAAGTATCTACGCCATTATACAAAACAATGCCCTTTCCTACGCCTTCAAATTGTTGTTTTGTAAGTGGTTGACCCATCTCTTCAAACTTCTTCTGCAATAGATATAGATACGCACTAATCGCATCCATATTATGTTCATGAGCTAAAGAAGTTACTTCCTTCCAAAAATCTTTTGGGTTTTCATAGCCTAGAGAAGGAATCAAGCTATATTCCTGCATGTCTTTCCCACACAGTGTTTTATCAAAATCATATAAAATCGCTACTTTTGTCATGTGACTATTATACCACGCACCATTCTTCAAAGAATATTAGATAAATGAAAAAGACAGGCTGCTTTACCAGTTCCTGTCTATTGTATTTAGATTGCTAAGAGTTTTAGAATCGCAGCTACATAGATTTCTGCTTGTAGCAGTAATTCATTAATCTCAACATATTCATTTGCGTCATGGATATGATAATCCTTGCCTTGGAATGCACATCCAAATGCGATTGTATTATCAATTCCCTTTGCGTATGTGCCACCACCTAATGTGATTGGTTGTGCATCCTTATCTCCTGTAACCTCACGGTATGCAGAACATAATGCACTTACAAGTGGGGAATCAATTGGGAAGAACAATGGTTCATGTGTATGAAGTACTTCAATCACACCATTTTCATCCTCTAGATGTCCCTCCATTAACTTAAGTACCTTGCGAGAAGTCAAAGTAACTGGGAAACGGATATCGATAGAACCTTCGATGACACCATCTTGCATAGAGATGACACCATTGTTTTGTGTTAACGCTCCATATTCATCAGAACAGTTTGCACCAAAGCCACTACCATCAGTCGCTAGACCAAAGTGCTTGCAATAGAAGTCAACGAATCCATCTTGGAAACCAGACTGCTTTAAACCATCCATCAGATAGGATAATGCATTCTTTCCAAGTTCAGGTAAACTTGCATGTGCTGCGATTCCCTGAACAGAAATCTTAACATCATTTTCACCAACGTTCTCAATGCTAAATTCAAGATTTTCGTTATTGAAATAATCTTCTAGTGTCTTACGAGAAAAACTATTTTTATCAATAACCACATAGCAGTTTCGACAAACGATATTCTTTGCACTACCGCCTTGGATATCCTTGATGGTTGTATGCTTGGATAGGTAACGCATGGAAATCATGCCCTTTTCACCATGTACACCTGGGAAGTCACCATCTGGTGTAAATCCATAGTCTACAGAACCTTCTTTTTTAACATAGTGTTTCAAGCACTTCGATCCAGTTTCTTCATTTGTTCCGAAGATTAAACGAATTCTCTTTGTAAGTGGAACGTTCATGTCCTTGATTACCTTTAACGCAATCATGCTAGCAACCATCGCACCTTTATCATCACTTACACCACGTCCATACAGAACGCCATCTTTTTCTACCATTTCAAATGGATCTGTGTTCCATCCATCTTTTACATTGGCAGGAACAACGTCTAAATGTCCGATAATACCAATCAGTTTTTCCCCTGAACCGATTTCCGCGTAACCAATATAGTTATCTAAATTTACTGTATGAAAACCATCTGCCTTCATCATCTCTAATGCTGTTTCTAAAGCAACCTTAGGTCCTTTACCAAACGGTGCATCTGGTTCTGGTGTTCCTTCCACGCTATTAATTGATACAAGCTTTCCTAATCTTTTTAAAAGTTCTTCCTTATATCCATATACCATAGATTTTACATCCATGATTCCACCTCCGTAATTCTAATATGTACTATTTTATTACAGATTGATATTTAATCCAACTGGACAGTGGTCGGAACCTTCTGTCTCATCAAATATCAATGCATCTTGTACATTCGCTAGTAGACGCTGACTCACCAAGAAGTAGTCAATCCGCCAACCAACATTTCTTTCACGTGCTTTCATACGATAACTCCACCAAGAAAACTTCTGTGTATCTGGATAGAGTTCTCTAAATGTATCACTAAAACCCGATCCTAATAGTTTGGTCATCGCTGCACGTTCTTCATCTGAGAAACCAGGATTCTTATGGTTTGTTGCTGGATTCTTCAAGTCGATTTCTTCATGCGCTACATTTAAGTCACCTGTATAAATAACCGATTTCTTTTTATCTAATTCCATTAGATGCTTGCGTAACATTTCTTCCCATTCAATGCGATATGGTAGACGTAATAATCCATCTTTAGAATTTGGTACGTATGCACATACGAAATAGAAATCTGGGTATTCAAGGGTAATGACTCTACCTTCTTTGGTGTCATCACCTTCGATTTCATAAGTTACACTGAGTGGTTCATGTTTTGTATAGATTAGTGTTCCAGAATATCCTTTTCTTTCTGCACTGTTCATATACATATGGTAACCTTCGAACTTCATCGCATCTTCAAGTTGATCCGGCTGCATCTTCGTTTCCTGTAATGCAAAGAAATCTGCGTCCTGTTCACGGAAGAAGCCCGCAAAACCCTTCTTCATTGCGGCTCTTAAGCCGTTTACATTCCAAGAGATAAATTTCATGCGCGCGTAATCTTTCCAGTTGCCTTCTTTAAGAAGCTCTTTTCTTTACCACTGAGAAGTGGTCCAATCTTTTCCCAAATCATCTTGTGATATGCATTGATCCAATCGATTTCTTCATCGCTGAGATACTGTGTATCAATCGCATCACGATCGTATGGTACATATGTAATATCTTCGAAGGATAAGAATTGTCCATAGAAATTCTTTTCTTCCTTTTGAACAATCATTTCATTTTCAATACGGATACCTAACTTATGTGGTAGATATACACCTGGTTCATCTGTAACAACCATACCTTCTTGGAGAACAACTGCCTTACCATTTACTGGCATACCCCAACGGATACCATGTGGACCTTCATGTACCGCTAATACATGACCTACTCCATGACCTGTACCACATTGATAATCAATACAATCATTCCATAAAGGATTTCTTGCAAGAATATCTAAGTTATTACCTGTTGTACCATACAAGAACTTTGCATGCAGTAAATCAAGATGTCCCTTTAATACCTTTGTATATAACTTCTTTTCTTCTGCAGTTAAATCACCTAATGCAATTGTTCTTGTGATATCTGTTGTACCATCCTTGTAAGTTCCACCAGAGTCAACAAGTAAGAAACCTCTTGCCTTCACTGCCGCATGTTTTTCTTCTGTTGCAGTGTAGTGCATCATTGCGGCATTCTCTTGATATGCACAGATTGTTTCAAAAGATGGTTCGATATAATCCTTCTGTTCTGCACGTAATGCATATAAGTGATCTTGTGCAGTTACCTCAGTCATCTTACCTTTTCCAACAGTATTCTTTACCCAATAGATAAACTTCACCATCGCAACTGCATCCTTTACGTGTGCGTTACGAGTATTCTTAATTTCTGTCTTATTCTTGATTGCACGGAAATAAGCAACTGGTGAAATCGCATCATAGATTTCATTACCTACTAATGCTTTATACAGATTGGAATTGAGATGTCCCATATCTGCCCAGATCTTCTTACCTTCTAATTTCTGTAAATCCTTCATTAACGCATTATAAGGACGTACTGTTACCTTATTATCCTTGAAGTACTTCGCAACTTTCGCATTGATCTTCTTTGCATCTACATAATAGTAGAGTTTCTTATTTGTGATTGCAGCGAATGCATAGCTAACTGGTGTACATGCAATATCATTACCACGAATATTCAATAACCAGCATGGATCTTCTAATGCTGTTAATAAGATTACATCACAGTTAGCAGCCTTCATCGCTTCTCTTGTACGTGCAATTCTCTCAGAAGCCTCTTCTCCTGTATACTTCTTAGGAAGTACATATAATTCTTCCATTGGCATTGTAGGTCTTTCCTTACCCCAAACCATGCCAACAAGGTCTTCTGTTGTATATAACTTCGCATTCTTCTCTTTTAGAGTTTCTGTTAAATGTAAGTAATTTCTAGCAGAAACCACTGCACCATCAAAACCTAATACACCATTCTTTGGTGTATTCGCAATCAAGAAGTCGATTGGATTTGGTACACCTTCTTGACGCAGTCTCATTAGTGTAACACCAGTTCCCTGAAGTTCATTTTCAGCCTGTGTAAAGAATCTACCATCCGTCCAAAGACCTGCGAAATCCTTTGTGATAATTGTGCATCCAGCTTCACCACTGAAACCAGACATGTATGATTTACACTTAAAATAATCAGCTGTATATTCGTCAGAAAGATGGTCATCCTCATTTGGAATATAATATACATCAATCTTACGCTCAGCCATCAAAGCTCTTAACTTTTTGATTCTATCCTGTATCATAATTTAATCACCTCGTTATAATTATACTCAATATTTGCCAAACAAAAACAAATCCGCATCAATTCCATACTTTTTTGTTAGATAATACTAACCAAAATTATAAAATAACCCTTTCATTCAAAATATGAAATAACACTTGTATTGTTAATATATACAAAAACTAGTTTTTATAGGCGATAAGAATGGTATAATTCTTTACGGAGGAACAAAAATTATGGAGAAGAAAAAAGATTGGGCTGGTATCATCTTCGGTACAATTTGGTTTCTATACGCAGCTGTGCTTCTAGCACTATATTTAACCGGAAATCTAAATAGCAGTTTCGCAGTACCACGTTTTCTACTTGTCATTTACGATACGCTTGGTGTATTGCCAGGATCGATTGTGCAACTAGTAGTCAGTGCCATCATCGTAGTCTTCAGTTTCCGCGGAAGATAATTTGTATCATGAACACATGGATTCCATGTGTTTTCTTTTATCTATCACAGAATTTACATTCCTATTCTGATGATAATTTTGTAAAATATAACAGAGGATATCCATGGAAACAAAGAAACAAACATTTTCGGTCGCAAATCTGTATTTAAACGCAAGTGCTGATACAATCTATCAACACTTAATCAACACAAAAGGAATCGTTACTGTAACGGTTGCTTTAAGCGACCGCAATGTGACTGTAGAATATGATCCAACTATCATTACTGCAGATATCATTATCGAAAAAATTAAAGCATGTGGATATCATGCATATACACGCGAAATCCCAACTTCAGACTTCCTCATCCAACAGGACACAAAAAATCCAAAAAAGCCAAATTATCGTATCTTATTTGTCTTTGTGTTCGAAGTCATTCTACTAACAATACTATGGATATTACATATAACGCCTTGGATTGGATTACTATTCTCTTTTTACTCCTTGTATGTAGGACGCATCATATTCATGCATGCAAAAGAGGAGATTCAAAAGAAGAATCCATCATCCGCAACCATCGGTAGTATTGCGATTGGTATTTCTTTCTTATACGGTACCTTACTCACAATTCAAAATACCGTAAATGCGTATCCATTTATGATTTCAATGATTATGATTCTTGGTACAGATATCTATAAAACAAAGTATCTAAAATATATGCAACAAGCATCCACAACATCATTGAACATCAAACAATATATCCCAGAAAATACAGCAGTCTTCAATAAAACCGGCGAAGTAATCGAAGAAACAAGACAACTCAAAAAGAATCAGATTCTAATTATTCGACCAAATGAAAATATTCCTTGTGATGGAATTGTTGTAGAAGGTTACGCATCTGTTGACGAATCTACGTTAACTGGAGTCCAATCCAATATCACAAAGTCTGAAGGCTCCTATGTATATGCAGGCACACGCTGTATACAAGGTTCTCTACAGATCAAAGTAGAGAAGATTGGCGAAAAGACTACCCTATTGCAATTCGCAAAACTTGCGAAAGAAACAGCGAATGATAAATCATTTGATTCACCATTTAAAAACTTCTCTAAATACTTATTCTTATATTCGATTATCGCAGCTATTATTTTATTCTTCGGCTGGATTTTAGTTGGTAAATCTTTCTCTATCGCGATTAGTGTTTCAATTGCAGTACTAGCTTCCGTCGCAATGAATGCATTAACAATCTCATCTGAAAAAGAAGTACTAGAAAAGGCAATCTACGCTGCCAAAAACCATGTGCTATTCCGTAATGTAGATGCACTTGAAACAGCTGGTAAAGCTGAAACATTGTTCCTCGAACAAGACGATATATTGATAGCTTCAAAACCTGAAGTAACTGATTTTATTCCACTTGATGAAACAGACTTAAATATCATGCGTTATATTGCATATACGCTATCCAACAAACGACATGACAGTTACTCTAGAGCGATTACACGTTACTTAAAATCACAGAAGATTTCTTCTGTAAACCTAAGTGTTCTAACAAATTTTCAAAAGGCACATCAAAGCGATACAATTCAAAATACCTATCAGTTATGTAATGTTCATGATTTATCTTACACAGATATAATCAGCCCTTCCACAAGCCAAGAGATTGATAAACTTGCGCAGCAAGGAAAGAAAGTATTCATCCTAATTGGCGAAGACCAAGTACTAGGTCTAATCGCTATGCAAAAGCCAATTGTCCCAAATAGTATACAAGCAATTCATTCACTCAAAGAACTAACAGATATACATTTATTTGCACGTGGAAATAATGAAGAAGTTCAATATATCCAAAATAATTTTGGCATCAAAAACATTCATGCAAATGCAGATATGAACGAAAAAGAAAATCTGATAAAATCATGCTCGCATGACTCTATCAGTATGTATGCTAATGCCGATGGCTCTATCTCCTCATCTACCGCTGATTTGAATGTTCAATTTGGCATTAGTCAGAATTTAGATTCTGAAGATAACGATATTATATTAACGCGTAAACGTTTAAGTGATTTAGTTTTTGCAATCCAGACATCCGCAAAACTAAATGAACAGATTCAATTTAAACAGATTGCAATCATTGCATACCATGTACTAGCTGTCGTAGTATTTGGCTTTATTACCCCAATCTTCTTCGCCATTCCACTTCCAGTAGTCCTACCATGTATCACTTCCATCTATGTCATTCGATTCTTATTCCAATCGCATAAATGAAAAGACAAGCTCGTGCAGAATCAATGACATAAGTTTCTATACAATCATAGTATTTTAAAAGCAGCACATAACACCAAAATGGTTAAATGTACTGCTTTTAATATATTATTTAAAAAAATAACCATACATACTTATTCTCATTCATGCATGTATTTTATATAGTTATTTCTTATTAAAACTACTTCTGGTAGTTTATTTATATAAAACAATTTAGCTATCTAATGACTCCATTAGTTCTTCAACACTATCGAAAGGACCATTTAAATCTTTTTTCTTTGTGGCATCTTCCATCGCCGCATATGTCTCTATATTTGGCTCTTTGATTCTCACATCAAATGGTAGTCCATGATGCTGTAATGCTTGTCGATAGAAAATTACAGTAGCAGTACTCATATCAAGCCCTAAAGATTTGAATAACTTCGTTGCCTGTGCTTTAATATCATGATCGATTCGCAGTGTCATATTTTCTTTATTTGCCATTAATTTCACTCCTTTCATTTATAATTCATATTACAATGCAATGCAGATAAATATTATGAACTATAAATGAACATTGTCCCACATAGACATAACAAAAGGTCTCGATTAAACCCTGCTGTTTCAATCTAACGGTTTATTTTTGCGAGACCTTTCTTGATGCTATAGATTTACTGCATTATTTTTGCGATACTTCGCTACTGAAATACGAATTTCAGAATAATTTGCTTTTCACAAATGATTATTTATATTCTATTTTTATTTTAAATTGTCCATTGGTCTGTCCTCAACTTTTCTTGAGAAACATTTCATTTAACGATCTATGTTAAATGTTGGAGCGTAAACTGTAATTGAGTAACACTTCCTTCATGAGCTTGTACCTCCTTATCCTTTCTTCTAGGGTACTTCTCTTTGCACCTTTACTATAGCATCCGCTTTTAAATTTAATAGTCTTACAATTAAAAATTTTTTGTTCTATAATATTATTGTTGGTCCGATAAGGACCATTTCTTATTTCCAGGAGGTCATAAGATGATACAAGATATCTACCCACATGTTTATAAGAATGCGTTTCAAACAGGTGTTACGCCTGGTGATAATGATATTATCTTCTCTTTCGAGGAAGACCAAGTTTTAATGAAAGACGAACATCATTTCTATCGCTATCATGAAATTTCCCAGGAAAGTAGTTGTTATTATCTATTTTCTATCGATGATATCAAATTCTTCCTCGCTGACTTAACAAGTCTTAATCATATTAAAGTATCCTTCCGTGCGTTGCGTAGCTTTGAAAATCAGATGTTAGGTTTTGCGGCGATTACAGCTTGGCAGTTGTATCGTTGGATTCAAGATAATAAATACTGTGGTAAGTGTGGTCATCCAATGGACTTTGATCAAAAAGAAAGAGCGATGCGTTGTCCACATTGCTCAAATATCGTATATCCTAAGATTTCCCCTGCTGTTATTGTTGGTATTACCAACGATAAAGGTCAGATTCTTGTAACGAAGTATGCGCATGGTCACTATCAAAGTTATGCACTCGTTGCCGGCTTTTGTGAAATTGGTGAAACGATAGAAGAAACCGTAAAGCGTGAAGTAAAAGAAGAAACCGGTCTAGATGTAACTGATATTCAGTACTATAAATCACAACCATGGTCCTTCTCATCCACATTACTATTCGGATTTTGGTGTAAAGCACATGGTGATTCTCCTATCCAGATGGATGAAAATGAGTTACGTGTAGCACGATGGGCTAATCGTGATGAAGATATTAACAGTTTAGATAATGCCTCACTTACAACTGAGATGATTCAATATTACAAACAAGGGAAAGTAGTCTAACTACTTTCTTTTCATATCTTCCGGTATTGGTGATTCTACAATAATCTTCTTTTTGGTAAATGGTTTTAAAAACGAAATATTGGCACAGTGTAATGCTGGCCGCTTGATCCATTGTGTACTACCACCATACAGTGTATCCCCACATAGTGGATGACCAATTCCCGCAAAACCAGCACGTATCTGGTGTGTTCTTCCCGTTTGTAAATGTACCCTGATAAGACACTCTGCTTGATATCTTTTGATAACTTCATATTCTGTCACACATTGTTTTCCACCTTGATTGAAAGATTGTGCCATTTCGCTATCTTCTTTCATCAAGGAAAATAATAGTGTATCTTTGTCTTCTAGTTGTCCTTCAACGATTGCGTAGTAGTGCTTCTGAAGTGTTCCATCTTTCCTTTGTGCTGTTAGTCTTGCAGCTGAGAGTTGATTCTTTGCGTATATCATAATCCCTGATACATCTTTATCTAATCGTCCAATAGGACGAATCACAAAGTGCTTATCTTGGTAATAATCTCTTAAAAGTGTTCCCATATCATCCGTTAAGTGATGATGACTAGGATGAGATGGCGTACCTACCGGTTTATACACAACCACTACATCTTCATCTTCATACAAGATATCCGGTCGTACTATTCTTGGATGAAGTGTATATGTTTCTAGATTCATCTCTTGAATGACTAGCACATCTTCTGTATGCACAACTTGATTAACCTTTACAGGTCTCTTATTTAAATACATCTGATATGCTGAGAATTTAAAGCGAGAAATCTCATGACGACTAAAACCCAGAGACGATAAAACGGCCTTTACTGTAAGACCGTTTTGTTTATCTGTGATTTGATAGCGCAGTTTTTTATTCATCTGCTTTAATCATACTACGTAAGTAACTATCAATGAAACCATCAATTTCGCCATCCATGACAACTTGTACATTACCTGCTTCATGACCGGTACGCAAGTCTTTTACCATTGTATATGGCGCAAAGACATAGGAGCGGATTTGAGAACCCCATTCATTTGCCTTCACTTCACCTCTTACCGAAGCCGCACGCTCTTCATTCTCACGAATTTTGAGTTGTAGTAACTTTGATTTCAACATATTCAAGCACGCTTCACGATTTTGAATCTGTGAACGCTGCGATTGGCAGAACACTGTAATTCCACTAGGAATATGTGTCATACGTACAGCAGAGTCTGTCTTATTGATGTGCTGACCACCAGCACCTGAAGCTCGCATTGTGATAATATCTAAATCTTTATCATCAATTTCAATTTCAAGATCATCCTCAAATTCTGGCATGATTTCTACTGATGCAAAAGACGTGTGTCTTCTTGCGTTAGAGTCAAATGGTGAAATGCGAACCAAGCGATGCACACCACTTTCTGCTTTCAAGTAACCATACGCCATTGGACCTCGGATAAGAACAGAACAGGATTTCATACCTGCTTCTTCACCTTCTTGGTAATCCATTAGTTCAATCTTGAATCCTTTTCTTTCAGCCCAACGCATATACATGCGATATAACATTGCGGCCCAATCCATTGCTTCTGTTCCACCAGCACCTGGGTGAATTTCTAAAATGGCATTATGATCATCGTACGGCCCAGACAATAGAACTTGAATTTCAAACTCTTCAAACTTCTTCATTGTCTCAACATATTCTTCACTAATGAGTTCATTCATATCTTCATCAAAGGAAGATGATAACTCACTGATTCCTTCGCTTAATTCCGCAAAGGAATCCGTTAAGGAATGGTGTGTTTCAATTAAAGCTTTTAATTGATTACTTTCACGAATAATTTTTTGTGCTTTCTTCTGGTCATTCCAGAAGTCAGCTTCTGCCATTAAGGCATTGTTTTCTGCTAAACGTTTCTCTTTTCCTTCCAAGTCAAAGAGAGTGGCCAAGCGACTCCAATTTTGCTTGGCACTGTGAAACGCTTTGTCTCATCTCATACAGTTCCATGATTACGCCTCCTGTTCAGGTCCGTCTACGACACGGATATTCATACAGAACGCTACGATTTCACGAGAAATTGTACGCATCATATCTTCAAATAAGTTGAATCCTTCTGTGACATATGCCTGTAGAGGATTACTTTGCGCATAAGAACGTAAACCAATACCATCACGTAACTTCGACATCGTATCGATGTGGTTAGACCAAGCACGGTCAATCATACGTAAGGATACTTCCTTTTCAATTGGTAGTACCTTATCTTTTACTTTTTCAATCTTCTGTTCATAGTCAGACCAAGCCTGATTCAAACAGATATCAACGACATCATTTTCAGTACGTCCCTCGATATCTTCTACACGAACAACACCCTTAAATCCAATACCATCTAAAGCCGCAATGAGTTCATTTAAATCTTGGTCTCTAGCTTCACTGTTGAAGTGTGCTGCGACAATATCAGAGATAACACGCTTAAACATATCGTGAATAACCGCATGAACATCATCATTTTCAAGAATGAAATTTCTTGTATCATACATTGTTTCACGCTGTTGACGCATAACATCATCATATTGTAATAACTGCTTACGAGCATCGTAGTTTACACCTTCTACACGGCGTTGTGCACCAGAGATAGAACGTGTAACTGTCTTAGACTCGATAACTGTATCACCCAGTTTCGCAAATAACGCTTCCATGTGTTCGGCACCGAAACGTACCATCAGATCATCTTGTACAGATACATAGAAACGTGACATACCTGGGTCTCCTTGACGACCAGAACGTCCACGTAACTGGTTATCAATACGTCTAGATTCATGTCGTTCAGAACCTAATACACAAAGACCACCTAACTCACGAACACCTTCGCCAAGCTTAATATCAGTACCACGACCAGCCATGTTTGTCGCAATGGTAACCGCACCCTTCTGTCCAGCTTTAGCGATAATATCTGCTTCACGAGCATTGTTTTTAGCATTCAATACTTCGTGTGGAATATGACGTTCCTTTAAATATTTAGAAATCAATTCAGAAGTTTCAACCGCGATTGTACCTACAAGCACAGGTTGACCTACCGCATGACGTTCTACAACCTCATCCACAAGTGCATTGAACTTCGCCTTCTTTGTGCCATATACCGCATCCGGATAGTCAATACGTGCAACTGGACGATTCGTTGGAATTTCAAATACGTACATGTTGTAAATCTCTAAGAATTCTTCTTCCTCTGTCTTCGCTGTACCAGTCATACCGCAAAGTTTGTTATAAAGACGGAAGAAGTTCTGGTATGTAATTGTCGCAAGCGTTGTTGTTTCTTGCTTGATAGAAATACCTTCCTTGGCTTCCACTGCCTGGTGTAAACCATCAGACCATTGTCTGCCCTTCATCAAACGACCAGTATTTGGATCGACGATAACAATCTCATCATTTTCTTCATCTACGACATACTCAATATCTCTTAACATCACATAGTTAGCCTTTAAAGCTTGATTGATGTGATGCAATAACTGTGTATGCGCAAGATTGAATAAGTTTTCAATACGGAAAGTAGCTTCTGCTTTTGCGGTACCTTTTTCCGTTAGCTGGACTGTACGTGACTTAACATCTAATTCATAATCTTCATCTTTTACCAAACGCTTTACGAAACGGTCAGCCTGTAGATAAAGATTCGCTGTATCTTTCTTACCACCGGAAATAATCAATGGAGTACGAGATTCATCGATTAAAATGGAGTCAACTTCATCGACCATCGCAACGTTTAAGCCACGTAGTACACGGTCTTCAACACGAGTGACCATGTTGTCACGTAGATAATCAAATCCAAGTTCTGAGTTTGTTGTATATGTAATATCACATGCATACGCTGCACGCTTTTGAGCCTTTGTTAATTGGCGAAGATTTAAGCCAACTGTTAGGCCTAAGAAACGGTGAATTTCTCCCATCCATGCGGAGTCACGTTCTGATAGGTACTCGTTTACAGTTACAACGTGAACACCCTTGCCTTCTAAGGCATTTAGATATACCGCCATAACAGATGTTAAAGTTTTACCTTCACCTGTCTTCATTTCTGCGATATCGCCACCTTGCATAACAGCAGCGCCCATCAACTGAACAGGGTATGGGAATTCTCCAATCACTCTTCGGCAGGCTTCACGTGCTGTCGCAAATGCCTCCACAAAGATATCGTCTAAAGTAGCACCTGCAGCGAGCTTTTCTCTCAAATAAGGTGTCATCGCTTTGAGTTCATCATCACTCTTTGCTTTATATTCTTCTTCCAAATCCAAAACTGGCTTAATCTTCTTTTGAATCTGTTTTAACTTACGGGCGTCTTCGTTGAATAATCGACTTAAAAAATTTGCCATAGTGCCTCCATATTTTTTATACTAAATAACTATTTTATTATATATTTTCGGCATGTAAAAGGCAATGCGACAAGCACCACCAACATCCTAGAAAACACCTCATTTCCCGAATATTTTCGGCTTTTTTAGCCATAGATGATTCACACTGACAACATAGATTGCAATCTTACAGTCATAATCTTGTAAACAATGAAGTGCCCCCAACAAAGAAGCACCTGTTGTAATCGTATCATCCACCAATAAAACCTTCCTAGGCACACCACAATGTTTCTTTAGTGCAATGTTATCAGCCATCCTCATTCGTTCTTCCACACTACGATTTTTCTGATCAAAATCATTTCGTTTTTCAAAGATATCTGCCTGTTGTAAAGGAATCGATGAAAACATCTTTTCTAGATGGTGAAACCCACGTTTTGCGATTTTCTCTTTTGAACTTGGCAAATAACAGACAGTATATCCAAAAAATCGAATCATAAACCACCAACGAAATGGATAGAGAAAGACAGTTTTCAAAGCTTCATCAAAACATTCCTTGTATTGAACTAGTATCTTCGCAAATGCATCATCATAAACGTAACTTGCATATAGCTTATATCCATGAAACTTCATACGAAATCTGATACGCTTTAAATTATTGCGGCATGTATGACATAGGGGATCATCATTTTCTAAAATATCAATGAAATCTCCATCTCCTTTTTCCATTCCACACATTAGACAATACATACGTGATTTGCCTGCTCAATCTTTTCTTTGCAAAGTTGTACAAGTTCTGTCTTTTCACTGCACAAAAACAACACATCACCCTCTGGTGATGTAAAGCTTCTCCCTGCTCTACCTGCCATTTGAATTAAGCCAGCCTCATCAAATACAGAGTGATTCGCATGCCATACACAGATATCTGCCTTTGGAATTGTGACACCTCGTTCTAGAACTGTCGTCGCAATCATGATACCGTTTGTTTTCTGTTTAAACTCGTGGATGATAGTATCTCTATTTTCACTTTCACTCGTACATACATAGCACTTCATAAATATATTGAAAAAACGTCCCAATATCTTCGCAGATTTTATCGTTGGCACAAAGATAATTCTAGGATTGCATGCATGATTGTTTATCCATCGTAACAATACATAAAACAATATTATCGATGGATAAATAAACAGTCTTGGTACTGGTAAATCGTGTCCATGTGGTCTTTTATTTAACACGATATGACGCATAGTTCCTTCTTTTACTCTACTTAACAGGTAACTATCTGGTGTCGCTGTTAAGTAGATAACATGACCTATGCAAGCATGTTGTGCAATCCCATGTAGCACCTCATCTCCACGATAGGGGAAAGCATCCGGTTCATCTAATATCAGTAATGAAAATTGGCCTTGGTAGCGATATAACTGGTGGGTAGTGCAAACGATTAAATCTCCATCAAGTTCATCTGTATGGCCACCACATACTGCGATGATTTTTGCTTTCTTGAAATAAGTCTTTAGTCTTTCTGATAGTTCTAATACAACTTGTCTTCTTGCAATCGCAAAACAGACTTTTCGATTCTCATTTAATGCATCCGCAATACTAGCAAGTACCATTTCCGTTTTACCCGCGCCACATACACACTCTAGTAATACATCCTGTGTTCGTATATTCATTTGACACTCTTTAGATACTGCTTCTTGAAATTTTGTTAAGGGATACTGCATGGTATATTCACTACAATCCTCTTGAATAGCCTGAAGTTCTAGACTCGTTTCCTCTTCCTCTAACAAAAGCCTTCCAAACCCAATACATTTTCGACAGTAATAGCCATGACTACCTTTATAAAAGTATGATTTTTGTAAGTTCCCACAACGTGGACATTTCATCGTCTCACCTCTACAGAAATATTCACGAAAACGCATTCATTTCCACAAAAAAGTTTGATAGTTTTACCTAGCTTTAGCTTGACGAACTTCACTTCAAAGTTAGATGTCATTTCCATCTTATCCAGCTTGAGTGGTAAGTATCACCAGTGGTTGGTATTGTGCCTGTCATATAAAATTTATAGCTGTCTTAACATCTGTGTTTATCCTTCTTTCCAGCTACCATCTACACCATTTGGAATGTAAGACCAACCATAGTATTCACCACCTGAAATAAACCTGTGATTTGGATTCCATGTATCTAATAGGTCACGTTGAGGGCGCACGCCATCATATTGTGCAGAAATTGTACCCAAATCAACCTTGATAAACTTGATAGAATCATTGATATCTAAACCTAATGCTGTATTTGTAATTATCACAAAAACATTAAACTTCTATAAGATACTCACGCTAGCTGCACCACCAGCACACTAGCGGATGTCCAATAGATATTTCCATACACCACGTCATTGTGGTATGGAATTGTTACACCACGAATGATAGCATTGTTTGTCTCATCAATCATCATTTCAATTGTCTTTGGCGTTATTGGAGCTGTCAGTTCAATCTTAATCAGCAAGGACCCTAAACGCACGTTATATGTATTATATTTTATAAGCCTAGGTGACCTCTGTATCTGTTAAAGCATGCGGATTTACCTACTATAGATCAACATCATCAATCATCTTAATTATCATTGTAGAAGCATTGCGAGATGTTCAATCAACATTTGGCGTATCATCCCAAATTTTCTTCTTAAGTTTCCTTAAAACACTATTGAAGGTTGACCACTTGCACAAGATAGAATTTGCTGGAACCTTAACATGTGGTACAAATATCGGAGTTCCAAAATAAGAACCTGGCTCAATCCCATTCTACTTTTGTAGTCTTAATACCACCACTCTCTGCTGTAGATACAACCGCACCATTTCTATGATAGAGTTGTGTTTCTTCAAGAGAAACACATTCAATATCACTTGGATATTCAATTTCAACAGCCGTCTTACTACCAGCCTCCATTAAAGACTTACCACCAGTAATCAACGTCATCAATATCGTAGTTGTATCACCTTTGTTAATAGTTTCAGTTGATTGATCGGTCCAGAAATTATACCTAAACTCTTCTGTAAATGTGGAACCTGGAAGTGTTGTAATATACGCTCCATTGCCAAGATTTAAATGAAAATAGGTATTTGAAAACTGTAGGGAGGATGGAACTGCATATTCTACATTCAACGAGTAAATAACTCCTGCTTTCAGTTCCGGAATATCTCCTTGTAATAGATTTGCGACCTACGCACCGGTAGATAAATCCTTTACAATAACTTTCTGAAATTGAAAACCGGTTGTATCCTCAACCCAACCGACTGCTTCTCTAGGAATAAAAACGACGATTACGATTACAAATGATAATAGAAACGTAAATACCCTCTGTATTCCCTTTATAAAACGATACTTGTTGCAAATAGATCTCTTTCTCTCTCAATAATTTCTGCAGCGTTTTACTTTATACGAAATCATTGCTAGGAATTGTGATATCTACCATCAACGTTACTTGCTAACGTGGATTCATTTGCTGTTTTTAACTGCTCTAGTCTAGCAATTTTCGTATTCAAAGGATGTATTCACAAACAAAAGAAGCTTTCGTTTCATATATCAATTTTAAGTTACAATGTATAAGATTCAAATACAGACTCCTTTAAGATTTTATTAACTTTTATAATCTATCAGTTAGTATCGCAGTTGCCTTTATCAATTTAAAATATTCAACTCGAAATAAAAGGTAGTCCCCAAATGAAGTATACCTTCTTAGGATCTACCTTTTTACGATTCTATCCCTTTCAATTGCTAATTATTCGATTACTGCACGAGCAGCTGCGTCTTTGTAATACTTAAATTCTGTAAATACTTCTCCCTTGTATGGATTCTTCTTTGTCTTCATACAAGTGCGGATAATATAGATGATTGCAATAAGGTTTACCACAAGAGCTAATCCACTCACAATCGTCATCATGGTTGGATTTGCGTTAGCACTTCCACCTGCTACGATACCATTTAATGTTCCATCTGCGTATAACGTTGGTAATGTAACCCATGGGAATGCCTTTGTGCCATCAGCCAATGTTTCCTGGAATAACGGGAATACCTGTGCAAACATGCACCAGATACATAATGTATTCGCTCTATTTTGAATCCATCCACCCTTATTCCATAACAATGCAGGAATTGTAGGTGAAAGTAATAGTGCAACACCGCAGAACCAAGTATGCGTTGGCAAGCAGTTATATGTATATGCAAAATTCCATACATCATAAATTAAGATATATACCCAAATCATATCTGGCCATACCATATCCTTCTCATCTTTAGAAGAATATACTGCCCACCAGCCTGTCATACAGAAGATATTAATTAAACCAGCTAAACCGTTGAATACATTGTGCCATCCACCATATAGCCAAACACCTTCAGAAGATAACCACCACTTATACCATCCGTTAATCGCTGATTCGAAGTCACTAGCTACTGCAATTAAAATATTAATTGCAACAATCGCAAATGGGAATGCACGGAACCAGTGCTGTTTCCCAATACCCCATTTGTATTTAATCATCATAAATCCAATACATCCAGTTAGTGATGCATATAACTTTGCGTAATGGAACCAACCATTCATATATAGATATGTCTGATTGTGTAATGCCCACTCTGCACCCATTCTAGCTGATACATAAATTGCGATAAAATACACTGTTAAAATTAATGGCAAAACAAAAAACATCAAGATACCGCCAAGCTTTGTTCGACGAGAAAACTCGTTTAACAAGATCAAGCTGGCAAGTACCCCTAACATTGCGACCCATTGATATATGGCCGTATCCCCGCTAATGTGAAATAACATATTGTCCTCCCCTTTTATGTTCTCACTCAATCAATTATGCATGTATAAAACATGTGATTAATTTCACTTATATTTTATATAACAATGATTTGTTAGACAATGCATAACCAAAATATTTCTTTTATTATTTTGACAAATATAAAAAATTGGATAAATTTTCTATGTATGCATGTCCAAAAATACATTACAAAAAACGAATCCTTACCGAGTACCATCGGACAAAAGATTCGTTTTATCATCTTTACTATACACAATATTTTTTGATAACTGGTATATGATTCAATAATGCAGATACACTCATTGATACAATAAACACAATAATTGATATTACCGGAACCGAAACCCATGCATTCATTGATAAGGTATCAAAGTGAAGAATAGCCGCCATACTTTCAATAATAAACGTATGAATTAGATATGCACCAAATCCAAACTTCGATAACACAATAACAAATTGATTCATCTTTTCGTTCTGGAATGTATGATACTTAAAGAATGTATGAACCGCAATAACTTCAAATAGAACATTCACTTCAAAATTTCCATAATAATTTGAGTTAGCTACTTGTGTCTTAATAGATAGCCCTGCGTCCGCAACAACTGTAAAGATAAAACCTAAAATACCTGCCGCATAAATCATCATACGCACATTCTTCTTAAGTACAATACGATCTAAGTAATAACCTAGTATGAAATAGAAAGTATATCCCAATACCATACTCATACCCATATTTGTTAGGTTCGAATCAATAGCAGTTACCATCTTTTGAATCATACCATTATTATATCCTACAAAATCATTTACAATTTTTAGTAACCAAGGAAGCATGAAGGAAAATGCAAAAGATAACTTTAAGAAGTATTTCATAACAGTCTCATCAGAAACAATTTTCTTCATAAGTGGAATGCACATATATAGTCCAATAATCATAAGTACAAACCACATATGATAATGACCTGTTACTAATGTACCAATATGTGATTTCAGACTATATATTAATCCATGTTGGAATGTATCTGTTGTTAATATTGCATAAAATAGGCTCCATGACACAAAGGCAATTACCATGCGGAGCACGTATTTTGAATAGATATTCTTAATTAAAACATCTCTATTTAAGAAAAGCGCCCCACTAATCATTACAAAGATTGGAACACCCCAGCGAACCAAACTATCATAAATATTAAAAACCTGCCATTGCATCCCATTTACATCTACGTTTGACCAATTCGACGCTGCTACATGTATAAATACTACAGCGAAAGTCGCAATCAAACGTAGATAATCACAATATACTTTTCGTTTCATATGTTCTCCTTCAAGATGTTACACTATATATTTAAATCTTCTGTATTATATCATATATAACTAACGGGCACGGCTTCACTCAAAAGCGCTCTTATCTCATATCTTCTGGTGTTGTGATTTTATAGTTCGAGTATTTCCCTTCAACTACTGCCACTTTTACATCAGAATACTTCTCCACTAAGGAAGTATCATCCGTACCAATAAAGTGATCTTTTTTTGCTTTATGCATGCATGTGAGTAATAAATCCGTTTCAAATGCCTGCGGAGTTTGTGCACACTGTAAAGTACTACGTTCATATGTCTCTACAACATATCCATTCTGAACATGCTTTACAGTATCCTTGCATGGAACGCATAGTAAAGCTGCTTTCTCTGTTTCCATTGTTTTTTTAATCTTTTCTAATGATTCTTGATCCAAGAAAGGTCTAGCACCATCATGAACCAAAACAACATCCGCTAGCACTGCACGCAATCCATTATAAACACTATCCTGTCGTGTCTCTCCACCACTAGCAAATACAATCCTACCGTCTTTTCTTCCTTGCACTTTTTCAAAGTGCTCTACGCAATCTGTTACCAGAACAATTTGTACACAATCACTATCATTTAAAAACACCGAAAGTGTTTTATCCAAAATAGTTGTACCATCTGATAGTTTTGCGTAAACCTTATTATATCCAAGATTCATTCTTGTTCCACTACCTGCCGCAACGATTAGAGCACTGTATTGCATAACTATCTCCTTCTTTTTTCATATATTAAAACACAATCGAGTGTCATACGCATCAATAAAATGTATAATAATCAAAAAAGGAGATGCCATGCGCTATAACGGAATTATTTTTGACTTTAACGGCACACTATTCTTTGATACAGACATCCATATTCAGGCTTGGGATACTATCGCAATGAAAGTCATAGGAAAACACATGACAAAGGAAACACTTGTCCAAAAATACTGGGGTCTAGCCAATGTTGATTTAATTCAACAAATGACTAATAACACACTTTCCAAAGAAGAATGCAAGCGTTTATCTGCCGAAAAAGAAGCGCTGTATCGTAAGTATGTAAAAAATGATCCTAGCGCGACATTAGCACCAGGTGTCATTGAATTCTTTCACTACCTTAAACAGCACAACATTCCATTTACAATTGCCTCTGCATCCATCAAAGAGAACATCGACTTCTATGTATCTGAGTTTCACTTAGACCAATGGATTGATCCAGATACAATTGTCTATGATGATGGTACATATAAGAATAAATATGAGATGTATATAGAAGCTATGAGACGTCTTCATATAATGAATCCTGTCATCGTCTTCGAAGATTCAATCAATGGCGCCCTAGCCGCAAAGGAAGCTAACGCAAAAGTAATTGCTATCTCCAGCGATTCTTTAGAAGCACACGATCTTCCATTCTTATCTGCTACAATCAAAGACTTCCAAGGTATTGTTGAACTTCTTGAAACTTTACCCGAGTAATTTCATCAGTATACATAAAGAAAAAGACCTCAAAATTGAAGTGAACCCAAATGAGATCTTATCCAAACACTGCACCTAATAATCCATAGGATACTAATGTCATAATCACTGCAGCCATCGCAACTCCAATCAAAATTGATACAGTTGCTTTTTTTAAGTCCATTTCAAATAAAGCCGCAATCAAACACCCTGTCCAAGCACCTGTGCCAGGTAATGGAATGCCTACAAACAGCGCCAAGCCCCAGAAACCATACTTATCAATTTTTGGTTTATTCTTAATTGCTTTCTGTTCCAACCATTCAGCAATCTTTGATAAATGGTGTGTAGATAACCAATGAATTAATTTCTTAATGCCAAATAGGATGAATGGGATTGGTAAAATATTTCCAATTACACACACAAATACTGCCTCCCACATAGGGACTCCTAGCATCTTTGCAAGTAGTAACCCACCGCGTTCTTCAATAAGTGGTAATAAGCTAACTAAAAAGATTGATAATTTAGGTGATAAGAACTTTCCAATAGTTCCTGCCCACCAGATAATAAAACCTTCCATGCAAAACCTCCGCATATCCTTGCTAACTTTACCATAGACGACTATTCATCGCAATTACACTAAGAGAAAATTAGCTAAAATCGGCAAAACCAACCTGCACTCTCTGTTTCTCAGGATTCCAATTTATTCCAAATTATTTTCCAAAAAATTACAAAAATGTGTTGACACTAGGTGCTGTGGTTGATATTATATTAAAGCATTCGATGAAGTTGGGCCTGTAGCTCAGGTGGCTAGAGCGCACCCCTGATAAGGGTGAGGTCGCTGGTTCAAGTCCATTCAGGCCCACCATTTTCGGTAAACTCATCGAATTGATATACATGGGGTTATAGCTCAGCTGGGAGAGCACCTGCTTTGCAAGCAGGGGGTCAGGAGTTCGATCCTCCTTAGCTCCACCTATCAAAAAATACCGTAGAAATGCGGTATTTTTATTTGCTGAAAAGGAAATGAGAATAATAAAATAGCAAATCAAAAGCAGACTTCATGTGTGTATATAAGATCTGCTTTATTTTTATTATTCAGACTTTGCTAATACAAATAATGCATTACGTTCATAGTCTTCGTTTCCCTTCTTCTGCAAGAAATCATACATAGGCCAGCATATGGGTCTTCCATGATCATTACATCATCTTGTGTTGTTTCTGTCCCCCCCATATCATCACAATCGATTACTACTTACCAATGTCCACCCCACTCAATCTAGCAGACCACGATAGGATATCGCTTGAATTTCTTATCTAAAGCATGACAGAGGGAAAACTTTATGTGAATCCTCTCCTATATGATCATAATTGAATTCAACGGAGAATCCGCCAACGCTCTTAAATAGTTCTACTGCTTGTTTTATAGATGTTGCTTTGGTTATGCATGTTGTCATAAATAGCGCAAGTAAGACTTTTTCATTTTCCCCTTTCCCAGTTTCCAACAAAAAAGGCAGTATCAACCAATACCACCTGTATGTACTCGATTCGTCACACACTTATCTATAAAAGATTACTACAGGCACAGAGTTAATTGCTCAATATGCGGAAAATCCTAATTAATCAGGTAGTCCTTCTGCCCTACTGCATCCACGATGCAGTCCCTGCTTCTTCAGCAGGTCTTCGGATTTGCCTCAGTCATCTGTGTAGCCTCAGTTTATAATAAGTCAGCAAGCGTGACATATTTATCACAGTGATAGTTTACAAAAAGTAATATATAAAAATAAGTATATTTATGAAATGTTGTATCATGCATAAAAAAAGATTCACTACATACTTGTAACGAATCTTTTCATAATGACGTTTTTATAAAGCCGCTTTTACTTGTTCGTAAACACCTTCACCATCTAGTTTATACTTAGCCATCAACTTATTGGCATCACCAGATTCAGCATATGTATCTTGAATACCAATACGATGAATCTTCTTAGGACACTTATCTGCAGCAATTTCACAGATGAGTCCACCTAAACCACCAATTACATTATGTTCTTCAGCAGTGAATACTACATCATACTTCGCTAGTAACTCAGCAATCTGTTCTTCGTTGCATGGCTTGATTGCACATACATCTACTACAGCAACTTCCTTGCCTTCTGCACTTAACTTTTTAGCTGCCTTTAAAGCAGATTGAACCATCAAACCACAAGCAAAGATAACAGCATCCTTACCTTCACGAACTACATGAACCTTACTGAAATCAAATGCTGTATCTTCTGTATATACATCTTCAACAGAAGAGCGACCAAGTCTTACATAACATGGTATATTTGTAGATGCGACATGCCGAATGACTGCTTTTGTCTGTGCAGCATCACACGGTACATACACTTCCATACCTGGCACAACACGCATTAATGCGATATCTTCAATTGCTTGGTGAGATACACCATCTTCACCTACAGTAATGCCAGCATGTGTACCACATACCTTAACGTTTAAGTGAGGATATGCGACACTATTACGAATCTGTTCCCAAGCTCTACCTGTGCAGAACATGGAGAAAGAAGATGCAAATGGAATAAATCCACTTGTCGCAAAACCAGCCGCATGACCGATCATATCAGATTCTGCAATACCCATATTAAAGAATCTTTCAGGAGCCACCTTTTTCGCATTTGCTGTCTTAGTACTTCCTGATAAGTCCGCATCTAATACTACAATCTTTTTATTTTCAGCGACTAATTCAGCTAATGCTTCACCGTACGCTTCTCTTGTTGCCTTACCCATGACTACTCTGCCTCCAATTCTGCCATTGCTGCTTCAAATTGCTCTTGGTTAGGAGCCTTTCCATGCCATCCAGCATTGTTCTCCATAAAGGAAACACCCTTGCCCTTAACAGTACGAGCAATGATTGCTGTAGGCTTGCCCTTTACTGTCTTTGCTTCCGCAAAAGCAGCTTTTAATTCTTCCATATTGTGTCCATCCACACAAATTACATGGAATCCAAATGCCGCAAACTTCTGATCTAATGGTTCAGGTCCAATAACATCAGATGTCTTACCATCAATCTGTAATCCATTTACGTCAACGATGGCACAAAGATTGTCATTCTTATAATGAGCAGCAGCCATTGCAGCTTCCCAGATTTCGCCCTCTTCTGTTTCACCATCACCGATTAAGCAGTAAATACGGTGATCATTTCCTGCTAATTTATTTGCTAATGCCATTCCATCAGCCACCGCAAAACCTTGACCTAATGAACCAGTAGACATATCTACCCCTGTTACATAGTTCATATTTGGATGTCCTTGTAACTTAGAATTAATTAGACGGAATGTCTTTAATTCTTCTTCTGCTAAAATACCCTTTTCAACTAATACAGCATATAAGAGTGGTGATACATGTCCCTTCGATAATACGAAACGATCACGATCGATTCCACCAGCATTTTCCTTATTGATATCCATTACATCAAAATAAAGTACTGTAAGAATATCTGTTGCGCCTAATGATCCTCCTGGGTGTCCAGATTGCGCACCATACACTTGTCTCAAAATATTCTTACGAATATTCTTCGCGTGTAATTTTAAATCTTCAATTACCATTATACGGCCTCCTGTTTTTTATTCTGTTTTTATATTAACATGTTCATAATAGATACAAAAGTTCTTTTCCCTAACATTTATCAAAAGGAAAAGAAAGTATTCATTTATATGGAATATCGTTCATAAAATATTCCATTTCTTATTATTTTTTCTATACTATTTCTATGAAGGTGCTTATATGAAAAACAGTTTATTACAAGAAATATCCATCCATGCATTCACTGAATTCAAATTAGGCAGTGCCGAATACCCAGAGTCTAATACCGGATGTACAGTTATCTTAAGTGAAGCAGGTTATCCAACTGGAATCGATATCCGTGGAGGGGCTCCTGCATCTAGAGAAAATGGACTACTCAATCCACTCGCTACCAATGATGGAGTACATGCAATTGTACTATCTGGGGGTAGTGCATTCGGTCTTGATACAGCTAGTGGAGTCATGAAATTCTTAGCAGAACGCAACATTGGATTTCCTACTGCTGCAGGAGTGGTACCAATTGTGTGTACCTCTTGTTTGTTTGATTTAAACGGAAACCCAACACAGAAATACCCTGATGCAAGCCTTGGCTATCAAGCCTGTGAAAATGCATATCAAGGAATCTTTAAAGAAGGAAAACATGGCGCTGGAACTGGTGCTACTATCGGAAAGATATATGGTCCTAAACAAGCATCCCCTTCTGCTCTAGCAACTTACGCTGTACAACTAGGAGATTTGAAAGTAGGTGCTATCGTTGCCGTCAACGCTGTCGGTAATATTTACGATCCTACCTGTGGTGAGATACTCTCTGGTATTCGTAATCTGAAAGATGATGGGTTTATCGATGCGGAAGAAGCACTATACACGGCAATCTTAGGTCGTGACCTATTTCATCAAAATACAACCATTGGCGCTATCATCACCAATGCAAAACTAGATAAAACTGCACTTACAAAAGTTGCAGGTATGGCACACGATGGATATGCACGTGTTATCAAACCAGTACACACTACATTTGATGGAGATTCCATCTATGCAATGAGTTCTAGCACCATACCAGCAGACATCAATGTCGTAGGCACCATCGCTGCATATGTCATGGAAAAAGCAATTTTAAAGACAGTCGATTTCAATGAATCGTCAGGAGTAAAGCAATTATGAATGAACGTTTACAAAAACAAATGAATTTTATCTTAGAAATCGATAAAGAAAAGAATATCTTCCGTCAGACTCATTTAACCAATCATGGACGAAATGAGAATGACGCAGAACATGCATGGCACATGGCTATTATGACCTATCTTTTAAAGGAACATGCAAATGAAAAGATTGATGTCGCTAAAACAATGATGATGTGTCTTATCCATGATATTGTTGAAATTGATGCAGGTGATACCTACGCATACGATACAGAAGGTCTAAAGACACAAAAGGCAAGAGAAGACCTTGCCAAAGAAAGAATATATTCAATTCTACCAGACGACCAAAAGACTGAGCTCATCGCACTATTTGACGAGTTTGAAGCTAATGAAACTCCAGAAGCACGTTTTGCACATGCAATGGATAACTTCCAACCACTCCTATTAAACAACTCCAATGACGGTGGTGACTGGAAGGAACATCAAGTCACTGCCGAAAAAGTATATGGTCGTCAATCAAAAACAAAACTAGGCTCAGAAGCCATCTATGAAGTGACTGATCAAATCCTTCAAAGTCATATCAAAAAAGGTAATCTAAAATAACTTGCAAGCATGTAAAAAGTCTCTCTAGGCCTGGCAAATCCTAACAGAGACTTTTTAAATTGTTGATTAATGTGGCTTTATAAAGAAGAGATAATAATAGCTCCAACTAATATCAAACAAACTCCAGCAATCTTCTTTACTGTAATTTTTTCTTTCAGAATAAAATAGGATAAGACCATTGTCCATATATATGTGAGTGATGTAAGTGGCAAGATTACGGAATAATCCAAAATCTTCAATAACCAAATATTTAATATCGCTGAAGATACATAAAGAAAACCACCTATATATAAATTGATATTCTTTAACATATCTATAAGACTATTTAAACCTGAAGCTTTTTTTAAGAATAATGATGCTACAGACCCAAACATCGTCATAATTAATAATACTATATAGTAAATCACCATTATTCATCACCCCCTGCAATCATAATGACACCACAGGTGATGACAATAACACCTATCACTTTATACAGAGTTACTGCTTCATGAAGTACAAAGGCAGCCAATACTATACTAAGAACATAATTCAAACTAAGCATTGGTTGTAATACAGAAAGTTTCCCAAACTTATAGGCAATAATCATGATTAGTGCACCTGCACCATAAAAAGCAAAACCTGCTAGCATGAAAATAAGTCCTTGCGTAGCAGATAATTTCCATAATAATTGCCCAACACATACACAGATAGAGGATACTAACATCAGTAGTATCCCTTTCTTATTCTTTTGAATCGATTCGATCATACTATCACCTCATAGCGGATTATACGCACCTTGCATAT